>QQUD01000873.1 GCA_008501785.1 Chloroflexota bacterium | reverse complement strand
AATGTCACGCCGTGCATAGGTCACCTTGTTTTGATCTACGGTTAACACAGGTACTGTTGCTTCCGCAGCTATGACCCTATCGCCCGCCCTTACCAACTGCAATTCCCACGTCCAATCCAACGCAGCATCTGCCCGTGGCACAATGGTGATGCCTTGTTCGTTGAAATAAGTGCGGAATTGATTTTCTCGATTCGGGGCCTGGTACGCATCATTTTGCGGAGAAATTTGGTATTCGGCGGCAAGGATGTCATCGTGAACGGCCGTTACCCAATCCGTCTCACTTGCCTCACGGATCGCAACCGGTCGAATGTCTTTCAGTTGCAACCAGCTGCCCACCCACGCAATCATGACAAAACTAACAACAAAAACCAACACAAAAACAAAGCTTCGCTTATTCACACAACCTCCTAATACAACTCAAGCTACACAATACACACAATAACAACAAAGATAAATTTTGTTAGAGAACAATAAAAAACATACCGCTAACAGACAGTTAATACGGATACACAAATAGCATAAATTGAATCATGACCAAACAAACAATCCAATATGCAACCAGCATACTCAAAAATAACCGATTCACCATGAATAAACCGAGAAGTTTTTCCCAAACACCCGACCCAGCAAAAAAAGAGGACATGCAACAACATGTCCCCTTTTCCTTGTAGTAATAATCGCTGGCTTTTTTTTGCTCTAACTACTCGAGCGTGGCTCCACCAAGATTCGAATAGCCGTTCGTTCTTGATCATCTATCATCACTTCCACAAACGACGGCTCACAAACAATGTTCACTCCTTCTTCAGCTAAATAACCTTTAGCTATCACAATAGCTTTTACGGCCTGATTAACTGCTCCAGCACCAATGGCCTGGACTTCGGCCCTACTCATCTCACGCATCACTCCTGCAATTGCGCCAGCTACGGCAGCGGTTCGAGATCGAGCAGACACTTTGATTATATTCATGATGGGCCTCCAAGTTGTTTCTATGATGCTTAAATAAAGATTCACATCAGAGAGAATAATGCTCAGGATACACGAATTTTAGTCAATTCTATGCTTTATTGTCAAGTAATTGGTGTGAAAATTCTATCCCATGTACCCAACCACACACACAGGTTTCTAGATTATACCGAATACTTATCAAAATGTGCCAAAAAAAAGAGATGATAATTCTCGAGACAACTAGGTAGGCATCCCCCACATAAGGGAATAACCCGCCATGCTAAATAACAGCTAACCCCTCAATCAGGCTGATTTATGTGGATAACATGGACTTTATTGTGGAAAACATCCCTCTTTTGTGGAAAACATGCTGATAAGAGAATGATATTAATTTCAATCAAATCCTCTATATGGGGGGTACTCGTGCGCCAAAACGCCTATCTTCTGGAAAAGGAATTCACCCCATCCGCACAAGAACAAAGGTTCTTCTAAAAGGATTCCCCGTTTTTTCCACACCCATTGGTTTTCATAACAAACGGACACCCCGCATATCTAGGTAATCAAGGATTTGGCACACAGATATGGGGTGAAAAGAATCTTATCCACTTATACACAAGGCCTACTATTAACTACTATAAGATAAAAAATATACGATACACTTGTTAGTTCCTTCTTGTATAACTAAAGCATCCAAAATACTTGACCCCAACAGGATTCTGCATACTATTACAACCTATGTCTAAAGATTCTGAGTACCAGCTAGAGTATATGACAAAATACGGCCGTTCTTCAAAACAGCCATCTAAAAAAACACCCAACAAGAAAAATGAAAAGAAAAAGCGGGGCTGCATCATGCGGTCCATCATTATTCTTGTACAGTTATCGATATTGGGCTTGTTACTATCGGTTATTGCCTTTGTGGCGGGGTATATCTACCTGAGTGACCAGCTATCTGATTCAATAGCACAAGTTGTAGACTATCAGGGAACAGGCTTAGGTGGCACGCCCCGATTTTTTGATCGCAACGGCGAACTCCTTTTTGAATTAACCACTGTTGAAAAGCGACGGTGGTTAGCTTATCAAGAACTACCCGCCGATGTGGTTAATGCTACCGTCACGATTGAAGATGATACGTTTTGGACAAATCCAGGGTTTAACCCAACTGCAATTGTGGCCGCAGTCATTAGCAACTATCGTAATCAAGGTAGTCGGCCTGTTGGCGCCAGTACCATTACGCAACAGCTAGTACGACATATCGCCTTTACATACGAAGAACGGGTTGGCGTTAGCTACGAACGCAAGCTGCGTGAAATATTCCTCTCTTTTATTTTGACCCAGCAGCGCAGTAAACAAGAAATTCTCCAGATGTATCTTAACGAAATATATTATGGGAATTTAGCATATGGGATCGAAGCTGCTTCGCAGACTTATTTGGGTAAATCCGCGACCGAATTGACGTTGTCGGAAGCTGCATTTTTAGCCGGGTTGCCACAATCGCCCATTGATTGGGATCCTTACGCCAACTTTGAAGGAGCTAAAGCACGGCAAGAACTTATTTTGGACTTAATGTTGGCAGATGGTGTGATCGACTACGCCCAAGCTGAAATTGCCAAAGGTGTCGATATTCGATTGGCGCCACGTATTTCTGTTGCTGAGGCAGCTGCTGATGTTGTCTTGCAGGCACCTCACTTTGTACTGTATGTGCAAGATGAATTAGAGCGTCGCTATGGTGCAACTGCAATTGTGCGCAGCGGGTGGCAAATTACCACCAGCCTTGACATGAATATGCAGCGGTTAGCAGAAGAATCGGCAAGGGAGCAGGTTGCAGCCCGAGCAGCAGAACATGATGTGTCGAATGCGTCTGTGGTGGTGATGAAGCCAAGCACGGGTGAGATTTTGAGCATGGTGGGCAGCCTAGACTATTTTGATGACGCAATTTCTGGTCAGGTAAATGTGGCGCTGAGTCCACGACAACCGGGCAGCAGCATTAAGCCAATTACCTATGCGGCCGCGTTGGAAAAAGGATGGACAACCGGCGATGTGTTGTGGGATGTGCCGATCAAGCTCGATTTGGGTGCGGGGGAAGTGATGACACCGGTGAATTATGACGGCCGTTACCACGGCCCTGTCCTCTTCCGCGATGCACTCGCCAACAGCTACAATATCCCCCCCGTTCAACTATTGCGCGATATTAGCGTGCCTTATTTTGTGGCGACGGCGCGTAAAATGGGGATTGAGTCGCTTAAAGAACCTGCCGGATTTTATGGATTAGCCTTAACGCTGGGTGGCGGCGAAGTGCCGCTGCTGGAAATGACGCGCTCGTTTGCTACCTTAGCCAACCAGGGCAAAAAGCCACACCTCACCAGTGTCTTGAGAATCACAGATAGCCGGGGCAATGTCATTTTTGATGCCCAACAAAATCGGCTGCCTGCGGTTAATTCGCTGGATCCGCGCATTGCGTTCATCATTTCCGATATTTTAGATGATGATCAAGTTCGCATTCCAGCAATGGGACGCGGCTCTGATTTGGAGCTGGCGTTTCCGTCGGCTGTAAAAACCGGCACGACCAATGACTTTCGTGATAATTGGACGATTGGGTATACGCCTGGTTTGGTCGTTGGTGTGTGGATGGGCAATTCGGATGGGCATCCCATGCGAGACTCGTCTGGCCTGCGCGGTGCAGCTCCCATTTGGCGGCGGGTGATGGAAGGTGTCTATGCGGATGAGCAGTTGATGGGCAGTTTGATGGTAGATGGCAGTCAGCCCCTCACCGATTTCATTCAACCCGAAGGATTAGAACTGCGTCCGGTTTGTTTGCCGCAAGGCACCGGTGGCAGTAGCTGCACTTTAACACGACAAGATTATTTTATGACGGGAACGGCCGTTCACAACATTCCACGCATCGGGTACCCTACCAATGCCCACGAAAATGCCGGTGCCTGGACAATTAGCACGCTTCCCATTGCCAGTGAAGATGCAGCCCGATATGTGGATGCACAGCCAGAATTGATTGATGGGACGACGGCACCCCGCCCGTCTCGCTGTGCGGTGAACAGTGGTCGTCCGCCAGCAAGCGCTGTCACACGACTATATCTTCCCATTCCATCTCACTATCCCGATGAAGTTCGCGCCCGCATTTGGTCGCAAGGAACCGGTTATCAAATGGCCCCTCCCACCATCTGTTCCCGTGCATCGCTGCAACAGGCACCCGCACC
>QQUD01000754.1 GCA_008501785.1 Chloroflexota bacterium | reverse complement strand
TTATGGAAGTTAAATAAATAATCAGGTAATAGAAAACTACAAAATGTGGCCCTGTCATTCCCGCGCAGGCGGGAATCTACTCGACTACGTCATGGATTCCCGCCTGCGCGGGAATGACAAGTTCCCTATTACCGTTTTATTTTCTTAACGTTCATTCAAATCGCCCTACATTTTTAGAAAGTTACGGTACTAGTTTGGGCAACAAAAGAACGGAAACCGCTAATTCAACCCAAAATTGAACCCCGTTTGCATGGATATTTAGTAAATAAGGCAAAAGAATTAGGAGTCTTTGTTTATGCGCTCAATGGTTGGACAGAACATGTTCATTTGATTGGGGCCATTCCACCGAAACATTCCGTTTCGTATGTCGTGAAGTGTTTGAAGGGTGCCAGTTCGTTTGATCTAAATCAGTCAAATGTGCTTGATGATCATTTTGCTTGGCAGCGAGGTTATGGTGTATTGACATTGGGTGAGAGCCAGCTTTCTCGTGCTGAAGCGTATGTCAATAATCAGAAGAAGCATCACCGGTTGCAAACTACAAATAGTTGGCTAGAACGAGTAGATGAGTTTGACGAAGGTCCTCTGGGTGAAGGTTTGCCAATGGATGTTGTTCAGCCAGTTTTGAAGGAAGCGGGAGTCATTTATGTAGCTGAGGAAATGGACTTCCCATTTTGATGTTCCTTCGAATGAATTCGAAGATTATCCGATCAAACATGTTTATGGAAGTTAAATAAATAATCAGGTAATAGAAAACTACAAAATGTGGCCCTGTCATTCCCGCGCAGGCGGGAATCTACTCGACTACGTCATGGATTCCCGCCTGCGCGGGAATGACAAGTTCCCTATTACCGTTTTATTTTCTTAACGTTCATAAACATGTTTTCTTCCTCAAACCCAAAATTCATTTTGGGGCAAAAGCGATAATTTCATCAACAGCCTTCATATATCCACCAGAATCCATAAAAGAATCCCCAATTTGATGTGCTGCCATAGCAAAAGTTTTATCAGATAACAAGTTTGTGACGGTTTCCTTTAACAAGTCAGGTGTCACTGATGGCAACGGCCGTTTCCCCAAAACAACCCCCGCACCATGTTTGGCTACAAGACGGCCGTTTAACATCTGCTCCATTTGCTGCGGGACAACGAGTAACGGTACACCAAAATATAGCCCCTCTTGCACACTATTGATGCCGCCATGTGTGATGAACAAATCAACTTTTGGCAGCAGTTCTAGTTGAGGGACATATGGCTGCACGATAAAGTTAGCTGGTGCTGCCCCCAAATCAGTGGGGTTAAGCTGCTGACCCAGTGCCAGCACAAATTGTGCTGGAAAATCGGCAAATGCTTGATAACAGGTTCGATAAAATTGTGCTGTTTGTTGATGGATGGTTCCCATTGAAATGTACACAACTGGGTCATCATTCAGTTGGTCGAATGGGAAGGTGTGTGGTGTGCGCGTGTTGGGTTGGATGGAGGGGCCGGTGTGGCGAAAACGGCCGTTTATAAACTCAGTCTCCGGTTGAAATAAACGAGACGTATACTGTATATTTAAATCTCCAACCACCGGAAAAATATCCTTATTTGGGAAAATTTGTGGACCAAACGACTGAATCAACTTCCGCTTGATTCGTAGCAATTTGGGTAAGTGTGGAACGGCTTGCGTAATTGCATAAACATAATCTCTGGCTTTCAACATGCCTGGTACACCTTCAAAAATGATGGTTGTGTGTGAGGCAATGCTGGGTACATTTGCCAAAATGGCTCCCTGATGACCCCATAAGCAAATTGAATCATACAAAACTAAGTCTGGCTGCTCGCGTTCAATTTGCTCCAACACAAATGGCACTTGCCTTACACTTTCTGATAGCAAAAAGTTGGAAATATTAACCAGATTTTCAGCCATTTGAGTCATGTGCTTTGGCAATACATCAAGGTCTGAATATGGTCGAAATTCAGCACCCGTGCGTTCAACATGTGGCCGAAACGTGGCTGTATTGTAATAAACGACTTTATGTCCGCGGTGGACCAATTCTTGCACAACTGGCAATGTCGGATTGACATGGCCATAACCGGGTACGTTGAAAAAGAGAAATTTTGTCATTATCAAAATCTTAAAAAGTAGCGTGGTACACGAGCCATGTAGTCACGGTAATGATTCCCATACAGGTTGAGACAGGCTGTTTCTTCTGGGCGAATCATGAAAAAATAGTTGAAGATGTGGGCGACGAGTACCAGCCCGAGCGCAGTCCACGAACCGATGGCTAGATCGCATCCAACGATGATGAAAAAGAGTGCCACAATTTGAGGGTTGCGGGAAAAGGCGTATAAACCATTCATGGCCGGTTTACCCGGTTGTGCGTTCCGATAATCGATGAGGGATTTCACGAAAAGAACAAGGCCGATTGTGATAACGGCCGTTCCCAACCAAAATACAAATTGCCCCACCTTTAATGGTGTCATTATGATCAAAAACAAATTAGCCAGTGCAAAAAGTTTCCCCACAAACAACCCGATGCGCTGGCGGCGAGACCAGCCCGACCGGTCAAAAAGCCGTTTGATTACCGGTCGTGGTAAGGTGAACACCGTCGCCGCAAAAGCCAGATAAAAAAGAGCCAGCAGCAGCCAACCATTTGTCAACCCAAGTTCTAATTTTGGGAAAAGTGCCATCGTGCCTCCTGTTTAAAATAGAAAAGTTGTGACAAATGCCAATACAGATGAAAAAATGATTAATAGTGCATTGCCAGTTGTGGCGTGTCCCTTTAAATGGATGCCGATGTCTTTGTAACCCGCCATACCTTCGGTACCTGGAATGACGACAAGTTTTGGTGTCCACGTGCAAAATATGAGGATGTCTAGTACGAACAAGTCAAATAGCGACATGTAGAATACCTCACCAAAAATCGTAGCGAATGCCATCCAATAGGTGATAGTTCCTCCATTTTGAATTTTCACTTGCCAGGTTGACCAGAGCAGTACTGCCAAAATGCCAATCAGGGAAACCAAACCAATAACGATGCCTTGCCGGAATTCTTTTTTTGTACGTGGGGGAACGGCCGTTTTCACGTCATCAGGGTAATCCGACAGTGCAATTCGTGGATTGATAAATGCTGTAATGGTAGCCATCAGCGTAAAAAATAGTGCCAGCAACGTGCCATCAATTAATATGCGTTTGAGTAAAAATTGCGTATTCATGCTTATACCCTTCAAATCTCAGCTTCAAGTTGAGGTAGTCTCTACCAAATGCCTGGAAAGAGTCGATACCTTGTCTTCTGTGTATATTCCTGGTATCCGGGTAATTCTTGTTGCAATGTTTTGTCTTCCAAAGCGGTGCGAATGATCAGCGCCAGCGTAGCAATGCCACCGGGAACAAATGCCCACCATGAGCCAAGCGCAAGTGGCGTCAGCAGATGCGCTAAAATTGCGCCGGTGTACATCGGATGTCGCACAAATCGATAGGGTCCTGTTGAAACAACATAATGTCCACGCTCTTCTTGCAAGCGCACTGTTGTGGTTAAAAATTTGTTTTCGGCCATTGCCAGATAGGGGAGAATGAGTGCCGGAATGATGCCAATATATGAAAAGATGCTTATGTTTTGGGAAATGTTGCCGGACCACCCATATCGAAAATCAAGCCCTGCAATGGCAGGAATCAAAAAAAGCATTGGTGCATAAATCGCGCCGAAAACTTTGTCCCACGATTTTGTGTTTTCTGGCTTTCGCCCGCGTTCATTGATAATTTCAGGATTTTTGCGTGCTGCCCACATGCCCACAGTCAAAAAGCTGAGAACAGTGATTACTGTATAGACCCAAGCCAATAGCCAGTTTAGCGTTCCTGCTGACAGGAACATGACTCCGAAAATAATTGCATAGGTCGTTAACACAACGACGATGCGTTTTCGTCCGGCACGATTTAAACTGGCAGCGTCATTTGTGATGAGTTGATTTGTCTGGTTCATTTTCATCCTCCATTTTCTAATTATTAAATTTACTATGATTTATAAAATAATTAGACATGACTAAAATTATATGCAGATCGTTTGAAATGTCAATAAAAAAAGCCCCTCAATCGAAATTGAGTGGCTTTTTAATGCTTTTGGTTTCGGAGTGGAGGCTTTAGCCGGAACCGTTTCGGCTAAAGCCTCCACTCCGATTGTTACGGCACAGGCC
>QQUD01000913.1 GCA_008501785.1 Chloroflexota bacterium | reverse complement strand
AGGGAATTTGCGGACCATATGGCCAAAGAAGCCGGAAAATTCTCAGGCTGAGTGGCTCGGCATCGGGGAGACCTTCATATGATGAATTTCCTACATCAAACGTGGCTCGGGTTCAGGGGTACGGTCAGTAGGTCGCAGGAGATATCATGAAATTAGTTAGGATGCGTATAAAGAACTTTCGTTGTTACAAGGAGGAGATATCGATTGACTTTGACGATATGACGGCACTCATCGGTAAGAATGATGCAGGCAAGTCAACCGTGATGGATGCTCTTGATATCTTTCTGAATGATGGCGCTCCGGATAAGCACGACGCAAGTAAAGGTGGAGACGCGAAAGACTTGAATATCACGTGTGAATTTTCGAATCTTCCAGATGGTGTTGTGCTGGATGAGGAATCAGAAACCACATTTGAAAATGAACACTTGCTTAATGCGGCAGGTAATCTGGAAATAACAAAAACATATAGTGGCCACCTAAATACTCCGAAATGTACAAGTATTGTTGCTCACGCTATCCACCCAACAGCGGATAATGCGAAAGATTTACTTCAGCTTAAGAATCCGCAGCTGAAAAAGCGAGCTGAAGAATTGGAAGTCAATCTGGGTGGTATAGATAAAAAAGTAAACGCACAGCTGCGTCATAGCATTCGGGAACATATTGGGGATTTGGAGTTAAAACCTGTTGAGGTTCCATTAAACGATGATAATGCAAAAAAGACCTGGGACGGCATAAAAGCATATATACCAATTTTCGCTTTGTTTAAATCTGACCGAGCAAGCACTGATCAGGATCCAGAGGCACAAGACCCGTTAAAAGCGGCGGTTAAAGAAGCTGTAAAGCAGAAGGAAATCGAGCTAAATATGATAGCTCAGCACGTAAAGGAAGAAGTAAAGCGAATTGCTGATAAAACTCTGGAAAAAATAAAAGAGATGGATCCTGGCTTGGCAAGTCAATTGAATCCGCAGATAACTGAAAAGAAATGGGAATCTTTATTCAGTGTGAGTATTACAGGCGATGAAGATATACCGATCAACAAAAGGGGTAGCGGTGTAAAACGACTGATCCTGTTGAATTTCTTCCGAGCAAAGGCGGAGCAGGAGGCCAGCAAGCATATTAACGCGCCAGTAATCTATGCAATCGAAGAACCAGAAACAAGCCAGCATCCACACAACCAACGTTTATTAGTAAGTGCGTTAATTGATTTATCTGCAGACAACCAGGTGGTAATTACGACGCATACGCCAATGCTTGCACGAGCGATCCCTGACCAAAATCTTCGTTTTATACATCACAACGACGATGATTTTAGAGAGATATATTGCGGTGGTGGTGAAACAAATAAAATGATCGCCAATTCTCTTGGCGTACTACCTGACAATGCAATCAAGCTGTTTTTGGGAGTAGAAGGAAAACATGATATAGCATTTCTGAAGAATATTTCCGGAGTGCTCCGAAGAGATGGGAAGGATGTATTGGATTTGGAGGAAATGGAGTTAAATGGTGAGTTGATATTTTTCCCTCTTGGGGGTTCATCGTTGGCGCTATGGACTTCACGTCTAGAGCCATTGTCTCGTCCGGAATTCCATCTTTTTGATCGTGATACGGCTCCTCCTGAGGAAGCGAAATATCAAAAACACGCTGATGAGATAAATGATCGCGACAGATGTAAAGCAGTTATCACTCAGAATAAAGAAATGGAAAATTACCTTCATTACCAGGCAATAAATAAAGCATATGCGCAAGTCTCCAATATTGAATTGGGGTTGAATAAAAATTTTGGTAAACATGACGATGTGCCTCTAAGCATTGCAAAAATCGTACATGAAATAAGTGAAAGTCCAAACCAATGGGAAGATTTGAAGGCGGATGCCAAGGACAAAAAGATGTCTAAAGCAAAACGTATATTGAACCATGAGGCGACCCCTTTGATGACAATCGATTGGTTAGATGAAATTGATCCGGACAAACAAGTATTGAGTTGGTTCCAGGATATGGAGCAGATGATAGAGAATTGACCAATGCGATTTATTCACGCAGCAGACATCCACCTCGATAGTGCGCTTCATGGCCTGGAGCGCTATGAAGGCGCCCCTGTAGATGAAATCCGCAGTGCCACGAGACGTGCCTTTGATAACCTGGTCGATTTGGCGATAGATGAGGAAGTGGCATTCGTGCTCCTGGCCGGAGATCTGTATGACGGCGACTGGAAAGACTACAACACAGGCCTGTATTTTGTAGAGCGGATGGGAAGGCTGCGTGAGGCAGGCATTCGTGTATTCATTGTGGCGGGTAACCATGATGCCGCCAGCCAAATCACCAAGCACCTTCGATTGCCAGACAATGTCACCTTGTTCTCAACCAAGAAGCCGGAGCGGGTTGTCCTGGAAAATTTGAATGTCGCCATCTACGGACAGGGGTTTGCGACTCGGGTGGTAACCAATGACCTTTCGGAGGCTTATCCGCAAGGAGATCCACAGCTCTTTAACATCGGCCTGCTGCACACTTGCCTGGATGGTAAGCCGGGCCACGAACCTTACGCGCCTTGCTCAGTTGATGGATTACGGTCCAAAGGATACCAGTACTGGGCGCTGGGTCATGTCCATAAACGAGAAGAGGTAAATCAGGATCCATGGATTGTGTTTCCGGGAAACATACAGGGACGGCACATCCGTGAGTTAGGACCTAAGGGCTGTACCCTGGTTACCGTTGAAAATGGCGAGATTGAGGAGGTCGAACATCGTGACCTTGATGTGATGCGTTGGTCTCTCTGTGAGCTGGATGTTTCTGCCAGCGAGACAATTGATGATATCTATGAGCAGGTGCGAGAGGGGCTGCAATCGGCATTGGATAGTGCCGAAGGAAGGCCAGTAGCCGTGCGGATCGTCTTGCAAGGTGCTTGTTCTGCGCATTCGACATTGCATGCAGACCGTGAGCGCTGGATCCAGGAGTACCGTGCCTTGGCAACGGGGCTGGGCGGTGCAGGCATTTGGTTGGAGAAGGTTTCCATCAAGACAAGTCCGTCCGTCTCGGTTTATGAGGTGCTTGAACGTGACGATGCACTAAGCGGCCTGCTGCGTGCTATCCGTGATGTGGAACTGGATGCCTCGGCTTTAGGCGATCTCACCGATGAAATTTCCTCTCTTCGTCAGAAACTCCCGGCCGAACTGCTCGGTGGTGATGACCCCTACGATCCGACCAAACCGGAAATACTCAATGACACACTGGAGGATATTAAAGAGCTTCTCGTCAACCGCTTGTTAACCACGGAAAAAGGGGCATGAAGCCGGTATGAGAATTGACGAATTGAATCTTGCCGCATTTGGCCCCTTCACCGATCGAGTATTGGCTTTTGGTGAAACTGGACTTCATATCGTCTATGGACCTAATGAGGCAGGGAAGAGCTCGGCCCTGCGCGGTCTGAAAGCCCTGCTTTATGGCATTGACGAACGTACCCTCGACAATTTTCTCCATGCCAATGACAAGCTCCGCATCCGCGGTTTCCTGAGTACAAACGATGGGCAAGAACTTGCATTTATCCGGCGCAAAGGCCGGAAGAATACGTTATTGACTTCGGATGGCGAGTCACTTGACGAACAGGCACTAACGCCTTTTCTCCAAGGTGTGACTGCGGAACTCTTCGAGACGCTTTTTGGAATTGACCACCAGGCATTGGTGCATGGTGGGCAAGAGATTCTCGAACAGAAGGGAGAGGTCGGGCAGGCGCTTTTTTCAGCAGCGCTTGGCAGCCACGCGTTACATGCGGTCCTCGCTGAGCTTGATGTGGAAGCTGATGGACTATTCAGGCCTAGGGGATCCACGCAGACGATTAATTCAGCGTTGAAGTCTTATGCAGATCTTAACAAAGAGGTCAGGGAGTGCTCTCTTTCATCCAGAGAATGGGATGAGCATAGGCGTGCTTTGGGGCGGACAACAAAGGAACTGCAAAAAATTCAATCCGAACTGACGGACAACCGGATTGAGGTGAACCGTTTACAACGTATCCAGCGTGTTTTACCGAAATTGGCTCGGCGTCGTGAGCTATATCAGGAACTGGAACTGTTGAGCGATGTTATCGTCCTGCCGGATGATTTTACTGACCGTCGCCAGCAAGCAGTGCATGCACTGGAGACCGCTCAGGTCATCGTTGGCAAGGCAACTCCTCGTC
>QQUD01000784.1 GCA_008501785.1 Chloroflexota bacterium | reverse complement strand
AGAAGCAGACAAGGTGGGTGAAGCGTTTACGGCCGTTAACGAACAAATCGGCTATCTTACACGCCAACCCTTCTCAGACCGCCTGATTCGTGTGCCGTTTCTACCAATGAGCCGCCGCCTCCGCAAAAATACAAACGTCCTCGACGACGTCGTCAATCGCATCATCGACGAACGCCGCGCCATGTCCAACGCAGATATGCCCGACGACTTGCTGACAATGTTTATGCAAGCCATCGATGAAGAAAGTGGCGAACAGATGGACGACAAGCAGCTGCGCGATGAGGTAATGACGATTTTACTGGCAGGGCATGAAACAACGGCCGTTTCCCTCACCTGGATTTTCTACCTGCTTTCCCAACACCCAAGCGTGCGTGAGGCGTTAGTGGCTGAGGTGGATGGGGTGTTAAACGGCCGTTTGCCTACCATGGCCGACATCCCCAATCTGCCCTACACCAACATGGTTATCGAAGAAGCAATGCGCCTCTACCCGCCCGTTTATGCCATTGGCCGATTTGGTCATGCGCCAGATACGGTTGGCGGCTACGACACCACCAGAAACGCTGTGATTATACTCTGTCCATTCATCACCCACCGCCACCCAGATTTTTGGGATGAGCCAGAGAAATTCGACCCCGAACGATTTACGCCAGAACGCAAAAAAGAACGCCCTCGCTACGCTTATCTCCCCTTTGGCGGCGGACCCCGTCAATGCATTGGCAACAATTTCGCGATGACCGAAGCCATTTTACTGCTCACCACCATTTGCCAACGATTCTCAATGGAACTGGTTGATGGCTATCAAGTTGAGCTAAATCCCCTAATTACCCTGCGCCCCAAGCATGGCTTACCCATGAAAGTGACAAGAAGATAAAAAAATGCAAAATTCCTATCGCCGACTGGTAGAACCATTCTATAATCACTAACATGCCAATTCAAATTGAAATTTTGCCTTTGGGAGACGTTCATGCATCGTAAGCAGACAATCGCCATACTCATTATCTTATTGATCATCACAGCTTGTACCAAAGCTGACCCAACACCATTACCCAAACCAACATCAGAGCCTGTCGAATTGCCTGCTGATGAACCAACTGAGGTGCCAGCACCCACAACAGAGTCAACAGAAGAACCTGTTGCAGAACCTGTTGCAGAAGAAACGGCCGTTATCGATCCAGCCACCTTCACCTGGCCAGCCCCAGCCAAGCAATACAACAGCCTCAGCCGCCAACCCGTCACAATCGATGAGCAAATCACATTTGACGAACTAGACATCAACTTGCCAGAAGAACGAGATGATGTGGGCTTAGCAGTCGCTTATCTGGGTGTCACCAACTTGCAAAACCATACACCACCTCTCGTTACCGAACCCTTACCCGTTGGCACGACACAAAAACTTTTCGTCAGCACACACGACACCAATGTCACCACATCACCCGATTTTATACTCAGAGCCGTCAGCGATCACGGCTACTTTTGGTTCGACACAACACCCGGACTCGATGAACCAACCAATGAAGCGCTGCTTGAAATGAGTGATGCTTTTGACGAAATTTATGAACAGACAACTTTTTATTTTGGACAAGAGTCCTCCCCTGGAGTCGATGGCGATCCGCGCATTCACATTGTCAATGCCTCCCCCCTTTCAGTCTGCAATGTAGACCTGGATAATGCACAAACCTGTGGATTATTGGGGTATGTGGCAACCAGCAATGTTTTGCCACCCGAAGTGTATCCAACATCGAACCAGCGCGAAATGTTTATCATGAATGGGTCTGTGTTTGGCTCCGACACGTACATTGAAGTGTTGGCTCATGAATTTCGGCACATGATCGAGAACCGATACGACGTTAACGACATCGATTGGGCTGTGGAAGGTTCTGCTATGCTAGCAGAAGATTTACTAGGGTTTCCAGCCGATCCCATTGCCCGAGGCAATCTTTTTCTGACAAATCCAGATCAGCAACTTAATAGCTGGCCAGATGGCTACACGATTCCTTATTATGGGCAGGGCTATGTGATGAACCGCTTCATCTTTAACCGGCTGGGCGAGGATTTATATCGTGTTTTTGCCACGCACCCCGATCCTGGTTTATTGGCAATTGATGGCATTGCTGCCGAATTTGGGCTGGATTTCACAGGCATGGAATTATGGCTTGATTGGTTGGCAGCATTAGCCATCCACGACATACCGGGTGCAGGTAAAAAATATGCGCTGCGTAAAGGGTTGCAAACGGCCGTTTCCACACCCATCAACACCTTCCCCACAAAAGTTAACACTACCGTCAACCAATTTGCTGCCGATTATTACGAATTGATTGGCGAAGGCATAGTTACGCTTGACTTTACCGGCAGCAATCATGTGCCATTGCTCGATGTACAGCCGCTTTCCGGTCAATCGATGTGGGTTGCCAACCGCGCCAATTACAGCATGGTAAACCTGACACACGAATTCGACCTTTCGCGTGTAAGCAATGCAACACTCGAATATGCGGTATTTCAAGATATTGAGGCAGCCTTTGACTTTGCCTACGTCTCTATTTCAACAGATGGCGGCACAACCTGGCAAGGATTGGTAGCTAATAATATGCAAGGAACCGAATTTGAAGACGATCCTTCAGATGTCGCTTACACCGACCGGTTTTACTCAGGCAAAAGCAATGGTTGGTTACAAGAATCGGTTGACTTGACACCCTACACCGGGCAGGCTGTTCAAATTCGTTTTGAATACATCACCGACCCGATTTTGACTCTTGGTGGCATCGCATTTGATAATATTGCCATTCCCGAAATTAATTTTTATGATGATGCCGAATCCGACAATGGCTGGGAAGCCAATGGCTTTGTGCGGGCAACAGGCAATATCCCCCAGCGCTGGCACCTAATTTTAATCACCTTCCCAAATGGCCTACCGGTTGTTGAACAAATTCCAATCAATGAAGATAACACGGTCACCGCTGAAATTTTGCTGGATAGTGAGGGAGAACGGCCGTTACTCATCGTCGCCGCCTCATCCCCCATGACCCTACAATCCGCAAACTACCAGTTCGAAACTCGATAACCCTACACTTGTCATTCTAAGGTCTTCCGAGGAATCCCTCATTTTTTGGTAAATGGGATTCCACGTCGGACCTCGGTATGACCGTTGCAGTGTTGGTGTTTTTTTCTTTTGAAAATTGACACACTAAAAGGATAAATAATGAAAAACTGGAAAATCATCCTACTGCTATTTGCCATTCTGGC
This sequence comes from Chloroflexota bacterium, assembly GCA_008501785.1. The sequence continues at coordinate 930 of QQUD01000784.1, read as the reverse complement.
GCTTTTGCTGGCTGCTTGCACCGAGGAAGAGCCAACACCAACATCAGAACCAGAACCGATTGCTGATGCAACCGACGCCCCCGAACCAACCGATGATCCGGAACCAACATCTGAACCAACATTAGAACCGACGCCGGAACCAGTCGAGGAACCGGAACCAACACCCGAACCCGAAACATCAGAAGAGCCAGACCCAGAATTGCCTGGAGACCTGGCGCCTATCGTTAATGACGAAGGTGGCACAGTCAGCATTACCGGAGTCGTTACCTACACTTCTCCATTTTTTACCCTGGGCGTAGCCGCGCCAGTGGTCATTCTCGAAGATCAAACTGGATTTGTAGATCGGGATCGGGATTACGTATTTCCACCCGAATCACAAACATTAGGGCAAATTATCACCGACTTCTATACGTCGCCGTTTTCCTACACCATTGCGCTGCCTATCGAGCCACAAGGCGCTTATCGTGATGTCGATCACGACGGTGTCGAAGAACCAGGGGTGCAAGTGTTTGCCGTCGCTTATTGGAACAACGTCTTTGGCGATCCGTTTTTGGAAGAGCGAGACTTGAGCGGTGGTGGCTGGTCAGCAGCTTATGCCTCTACACGTGTTAGCAATGATCCAGAACTGGAAAATGAGGTTGTGGGGGGCATCTTCCTGGTGTATGCACAGGATGATCAACAAGGGTTCCCATCCGGCTTCGGGGAAGATGGGCTGTTGTTCACCGATGACGATCCAACTGTAACGCTGCCGCAAGGGTATACTGTTGTCAATTTAGACACCGATCCGTTCACTTTTGACCGCTCACGAGATGTCGTGATCGACTTGATTGAGCCAGAAGGGTCGGCGCTGGTTGATTATTCAGAGGAAACGTACACAGAAGCATTTAACAATCTGGTAGACCAACTGGCAAACGAATACGCCTTCACCGA
>QQUD01000216.1 GCA_008501785.1 Chloroflexota bacterium | reverse complement strand
CGGCATTGCGGGTAATTGCATTGTAAATGCTAGTTGAAATGACGACTTGACCATCGAGAGCCAAATCAACCAAACGATGAGCAATGTTTACAGCGTCACCAACCATTCGGAATGTCATGCGCGTTTCAGCACCGACATTACCAACCACCACATCACCCTGGTCGATTCCTACCCCCATGCCAAATCCAGTCGTCAGTCCACCAAACAAGGTTTCACGTAAAGAGTTGAATCGACGCTGCATGGCAACGGCCGTTTGTAATGCGCGTGTCGCTGCATCTTCTTGTGCAAATGGCGCATTGAAGCCTACCAATATCTCATCACCCGTGAGTTCGAAAATCGTACCTTCATAATTGTAGACAACTTCAGTCATTTTTGTAAAAAAGCTGTTTAAGCGTTCAACAACTTCATTCGGTTCAATTAACCGTGTAAAACGGGTAAAGTCTCGAATATCGGCAAACATGACAACTGCACGACGTCGCTCGCGGCGAGCCATTAAGTTGGGTACATTTTCTAAAACATGCTCAACTAAGCTGGGTCCCATATAACGGGAGAACGTTTCTTTAACATTCTCTTTCTCAAGACGTTCCCGTTCGAGTTTTAGCTCTTCCATTCGTTTGAGTTCGGTAATATCTTGCATAACGGCTGCATAACCAATCCCTTGAATGGAGGAGACAGAGGCGTATAGATGACGGCCGTTTTCCAGACTCACTTCATTCGATTCGGCCGTGCCATCTGCATTGGTAAACAGCGGTAAAATCGTATGTAATTCAGGAATGTCTTGAATAGATCGTTGCACAATTTTATTGCCTTGCAGTTTAAATAGTTGTTCGGCCGATTGATTGATGAGTGCAATATTCCACTCTTCATCTGTCGTGATAATAGCGTCGGTCGATTGAGACAAAATCGCTTCAAGTTTGGCTCGTTCCTCGCTCATTTTTGTGAAAAAGTTTGCATTTTTAATTGCGGCGGCGACTGAACTACCGATTGCCTCTAACAGTGCCAAATGGTCTTTTGTAAAATAGCCAATTTGTGGATGATTCAAAATCAAAATGCCCACGATTTCATTCAAACTGCTAAAAGGAATGCCAATGGCTGAACCAGTTTCTGCCTGGTCATCCGGTAGCGTAATCCAGCGTTCATCATTGTGAATATCATTGATAATGTCGCCCCGGTTATGCTGAATGAGCCAGCCGCCCAGGCCACGCGTCATGACTTCAGACGTGACACGATCACTGATTTCAAGTTGAGACCCAGCACGCACCAAGAATTTATGATTCACATTAAGAAATTCATCCAAAAGCATGATATTGCCTTTGGTGGCCCCAACCGCCTTTTGTGTCTCAATGATGATGTCTGCCATCATTGACTCAAGATCAAGTTGGGTGCTGATTGCTTTGCTAATGTCGTACAGTAATTTAAGCCGGTTTCGTTCTTCTTCAAGCCTGACTCGTGCGCGTTTGAGTTGAATCAGTGTCCGAACCCGTACCAACAACTCTTCACGGACGTGGGGACGTGATAGAAATTCATCCGCACCTGATTTTTTCCCTTCAATGCGTGCTTCAACTTCACGCAACGCTGTCACCATGATAATCGGGATTAAGTGCGTCTCGGTGTTTTGTTTTAGGGCTTTGCAGACTTCAAACCCATTCATGTCTGGCATCATCACATCGAGCAAAATGATGTCTGGATCATGCAAGCGGGCCATTTCTAACCCTTCATGTCCCCCGCCAGCTTGAATCATCCGGTACCCTTCTAGCCCAAGTTGAGAGGTCAATAATATTCGATTTTCCGGATTATCATCGACAACCAACACGGTTGGTTTGTCTGATGAGGTTTGTTGTCCTGTTATCATCACAATAATATTCTCACAAGAGTTGATTTATCTCTTTTGAATGAGATAGATAAACACAGATTTTTCAAATTTCGTTTTCCTGGGACGCATGAATACGGCCGTTTTCAACGCGCATATTTGTTGCTTCATTCAAAAATGATTGTGTAAACATACCTGGATCTGTTGCAGTCAATAAAGCTTGTGTCGACTCTTTGACAGTCGATAAAAGCGATGCTCGACGTTGTTCATCTAATTCTGCAACAACCTCGTCCAATAATAAGATGGGTGACTCATTTGTCATTTGTGTCATCCAATTAATTTCTGCCATTTTCAAAGCAAGAATTGCACTCCGTTGTTGTCCCCGAGACCCGTAACTGTTTAATTCACGATTATTAACCCAAAACCGCCAATCGTCTCGATGGGGACCAATGCTGGTTGTGCCACGTGCAATGTCCATGGCTTCAACATTCTGAATCATTTCACGAAACCTGTTCTGAACAGCTCCAATTTCAATCGTATCTTCTTGCAACCATTCACCAAGTTCCAAAAGTGTATCCATCTTACCATTTCTTGCAGATGATTGTGGCGATAGCCTGGGTAAATAGGTAATACGGATTAGTTCTTGGCCCATTGTTAGCGACTCATAATGAACTCTTTGTGCTTCGCGACCCAAATTTTTTAAAAATAATCCACGTCGTGCAAAAACTTGGCTGCCTAATTCTACCAGTCTGTCTGTAAAAATAGGTAAAGTATCTCTACTGCCGCTGCCTTCTGATAGCTGACGCAGCAAAGCATTACGTTGTTCAAGTACTTTATTGTAATGAGAGAGTGCTCGACAGTAAATAGGATCAATTTGGCATAGTGTAATGTCTAAATAGCGTCTACGAACGCTGGGGCTGCCCGTGACGAGTTGAATATCTTGTGGTAAGAACATGACAACGCGCAAATTTCCTAACAAATCCATTAAGCGCACATTTCGTTTATTTATTAACGCCTGACGACGAAAACTGAATCCATTACTGTTTATTCCTGCTTTTTGTTCTCGGATTAATCTCATTTCTAGCAATTGCTCACCCGATGCTGTAGAAATTTGGGCGATGATGCGCCCCACCACAATCGTTTCGTCTGTCTGGGAAGCTTCCCAATTTATTAATTGATAATCGTAATCGGCGTTTGGTGATCGCGTTGTGGCCAGGTAATAAATGGCTTCGAGTAAATTTGTTTTACCTTGAGCATTGTTGCCGTATAGAAGGGTGGCTCCACGCGGCACCTTTAATTCAAGACGGCCGTAATTGCGAAAATTGGTTAAGGATAGATGGGTGATATGCATGAATCGTAACGCTACCCATGAGTTAAATTTGGGTTATTGGTCTAGCAACATTGTAACATATGCTAATCGGTTGTCATAATGACAATTGTTTATTATTTTTAAAATTTATCCATGATGAATTTATCATTGATGAAAACTGCCAAGCTACCATTATACCACTGAACAATTCTTTCAAAAATCATAGTTTTACAAATGTTGCTGGGTTGCCGTGCAGAAACCAACATGCTATGCTAATGTCCATCTTGTTTGCTTACGTTAAGGAGCAGTCCATGGTTGATGATAATGGTCCAGTTCGTTCTCCATTACGTTCTATCGTTACATTTATTTTTGTTTTAGTTTTACCCTTAGCCATTGGCCTCTATTTGGCTCCTCGTGTCGTTCCTAAACCTCAAATTGGCATTATCCGCTTAAATTATGACATTTTTGCTGACACTGCTTTTCAAATTACAGAACAGCTTGCTCATGCGCGGTCCGATCCAGCTATCAAAGGTGTCGTATTAGTCATCAATAGCCCTGGCGGCTCGGCTGCCTATAGTGAGGAGTTGTATTTTGATGTTCTCAATACAAGGTCTGCACTGCCTGTGGTGGCGACGATTGATTTAGTTGCAGCTAGTGGCGCTTATTACATGGCGGCTGCGGCGGATGAAATTTTTGCAAAACCTACCTCATCTGTCGGAAGTGTTGGCGTCATTTCTTTTTTGCCAGGTGATGTGTTTATTGAAGAAGAATTGTTGACAACTGGGCCTTATAAAGCATTTGGCGGAACGCGTGATGGTTCGGTACGTCAAATTGAACAGGCGAAAGAAGCGTTTTTAGCGGCAGTGCAAAACGGCCGTGGTAATAATCTTAAAATCAGCCTAGAAGATTTGTCTCGTGCCGAAGTGTATACAGGCGTTCAAGCACTTAAGCTTGGTATGATTGATGACTTACTATCGAATGATGAAGCGATTCAACGCACCGCTGATCTGGCAGGGTTGTCGGATTATGATGTCGTTGAGCTTTTTCCCATCGTA
>QQUD01000950.1 GCA_008501785.1 Chloroflexota bacterium | reverse complement strand
TGCTGTGGGCGATTCAGCAGATGGCGATTGTGTATGCAAACATGCAGCAGGCGGTTGCCTCTGCCGAACGTATCTTTTCGCTGCTAGACACAGAACCTGAAATCGTGGATGCGGCTGACGCAGTTGACCCAGGTACGATTCGCGGTGACATCTTGTTTGACAATATCACCTTTCAATATGAAAAGGGCAAGCCAGTGTTGACTGACTTCAACTTGCATGTGCCGCATGGCGAAACTGTGGCGATTGTGGGACCCACTGGTGCAGGTAAATCGACGTTGGTTAACCTGCTATGCCGCTTCTACGAACCTGTGAAAGGTACGGTGCGGTTTAATGGAACTGATTACCAAAAGATGACGCTGCACTCGATTCATTCGCGCATCGGGATGGTTTTACAAACGCCGCACCTGTTCTCTGGTAATGTGTTGGAGAATTTGAGATACGGCCGTTTAAACGCCACCGACGACGAAGTAGTAGACGCGGCTCGCATGGCTGGTGCTCACGAATTCATCGTTGAGTTAGATGATGGGTATGAAACGCAGGTAGGTGAAGGCGGTGTATTGTTATCTGTAGGTCAAAAGCAGCTAATCAGTTTGGCACGGGCGATTCTGGCGGACCCAGATGTTTTCATTATGGATGAAGCAACGAGTTCGGTAGACACCTTAACCGAGGCATTGATTCAGAAGGGCATGGACCAATTGATGGAAGGACGCACGAGTTTCATCATCGCGCACCGTTTGTCTACGATTAAGAATGCTGACCGCATTCTTGTTATTGAAAATGGCGGGGTTTCGGAAATGGGCACTCATGCTGAATTGATTCGGCAGCGGGGTCACTACTACAACCTTTACACCAAACAGTTTCGCAATGAGCGGGCGAAGGTGTATGGGATAGAGGATGGGGTGGCTGTGGGTGGGGCTGCGTAGAAGGGAAACGGCCGTTTCTTACGAGAAACGGCCGTTTTTCTATCATCCAACCTACATTACGCACGAAGCAGGATAACCGAATAATGCGTGAATGATGTTTTGTCCATCTTCAATTTTTTAATCAAAATTATCTAAAACTCAGCAGCGATTATTATTAAAAAGCTTAGAATGAAACTGGCGATCCAAATTCCAGCACCCCATTTTGTCCACTTTTTCTGGGTACTGGTAAAATGTTCAATACTATCCCACTGTTTATTTCTCCATGCCCATTCTTTCCCTTTTGCGCCTACCACAAAAACCATAACTAAATTGACATAAGGAATTAAGCAGAGTAAAGCGATATACGAATTGTTGCCTAATCCCCAAATCCAATTGAGGAGGAAGGCTCCCCAATGCCACCCTTGTGCTTCTTGAGGCACAACTGCTAATTTCCCTTGACCTGATGTATTTGTAAAGTCTGAGCTTGATACATTTTTCCTGGGCGGTACACTCGGTTGTTCTCGTTTGCAATAGCGGCAAACCTTAGCCATTGCCTTGATTTCCTCTGCACAATATGCACATCTTTTTGTAGCTCCGTAATCTGATTGTTGAAATGACACAGTAGGTTCAGGGGGCCTACGTTCAACGGGTGCCTTTCTTGTCAATGATTCTACACTTTGTTTATATCGTTGTACCAATGGGGCAATTTCTGGACTGTTAGGAGCGGCTTCTCGTAAAGAATTGATATAAGTGCGTGCCTTCACTAAATCCAATTTATCAAGTGCCAACCTTGCAGCCTCTTTTAAATGCGTGGAGATATCTGAACTTGGCTCTTTATTTTGTTTAATATTTAAGGCTTGCAGCATCTCTTTGGCTGTCGTATATCGATCTGCTGGATTGCGAGCAAGGGCTTTTTCGATAACTTGAATTACATGAGCTGGCACATCAGCTGGCAGCCGACTTGGTAAAGGCGGTGGTTTAAAATGTTTCAACATAATAGAAGGAACAGAGTCACCCTGAAAGAGAACTTGACCCATGACCATCTCATAAAGAATACATCCTAAAGCATAATAATCAGTCGTGCGATCTGACGTTTTCCCTTCCCAAATTTCGGGGGCGATGTATGCTGGTGTACCCACCACACTGCCGCTTACTGTGATGCTATGGCTGTTATCACCAACCACACGAGCAAAGCCAAAATCCGTTAAATAAGCATACTGATCCTTCAACAATACATTAGACGGCTTCAGGTCTCGATGAACAACATTAAGACTATTCGCATAATCCAATGCCAGGCCGATTTGTTGTACAATATGTACAATCTGCCCCCATTCTAATCGCCCTTGATGTTTAATTCGTTCTGCTAAATTTGGGCCGTCGATAAATTTCATCGCAATAAATAGCTGCCCATCAATTTCATCAATTTCATGAATAGGCACAATATTAGGATGTTCAAGTTTTGCCATCATTTTGGCTTCCCGGCGAAATCTAGATACCCAAACCGTATCGCGCATTAACAAAGGATCCAGTTTTTTAAGTGCAATAGGGCGATCCAGCTTGGTATCAGTAGCCCGATATACGGTACCGAATCCACCTTGACCGATCATATTTTCAATTCGATATTTCCCAAATTGTTCAAGGTAACCATATTCATTCATTTTTACTGCCTCACAATTAACTTATTGACAAAATCCCGGTTGCTCTAGAATTTCAACGTCTGTAATAAACCAACTCGGGCCAGAAGATGTATTTAGATATTCAATTGTTATTATTTGAGGGACATGAGAAAAAGATTTTTCTTCAAACCATGCCTGACCATCTGAATAAATTGTAATTTGTCGATATAAACATATATCTACAACTCTTTTGAAATTGCTAACCAATTCGATATCGTGAAAATAACTACTTGAAATATCGTATTTTATGTCCGTTTTTGAATTTGAACCTTTAGCTACATTAATTAAATTATCAATTTCCTCAAGCCGATTACCTGCATAAAAGCCGTTTATAGTACTCGAATCCAAATTATACGCTGCGAATTTGTATTCTAATAAAGCACCAGCTAATAAGTTTACTATTTCTGTTCTAATCTCAGGTGAAATTGTTTTGTCATTATTAGAAAGGGTTGGAATTGAAACTTCAACAACTCGTGTTACCTCTACTACTTCAGTTATCGTCTGGCTCCTAGCATAGTTTAGCGCATCATAATATATATAGGCTCCTATTGAAAGGAGTGTTCCTATCAAAATCAACAATCCTATACCAATTAAGATGCGCTTTGTCAAATTTTTTCTAGGAGGAAGTGAATATACTAGTTCTTCCTGAGGCTCTTCTTCAACTTCTTGCTCTATCATGGCATTATTTATGACATCAATTAAATGTTTTGCTTCATTATCATCAGGAGCTAAACTAAGCCAGCGCTTTACTAATTTTTCTGCAGAGTGCCATTGCTGCATACTTACCGCATCTTTGGCTTGATCACGCCAAAAAGCAATATTCTGTTCTCTTTCCGCTTCTTCTTTGCCTGACATCAATCGATTATCAAGAAGATAAATTTCTGGATCGTCTTGGGCGACACCTTTTAGCCGGGTCATTATTTTTTCGGCCGTTTTCCAATCTCGCCTGGAAATTGCATTTGACGCAATCTTCTTCAGCCGCAAAACTTCTACCCTTTTATAGTCGATTCTGGCACTGGTACTTTTCTCAACTGGTTCCTTTACACGATTTGTCCTAAACTTTGCCGGTTCTTCGATTTGTTGGCTATATGCATCATTTACAATTGGTGGGGGCACTGTACTTACAGGCGGCGGATTTTGAGCTTGTTTGATTTTTTTCAGCAGGTCTTTAGCCACGGGGTCGTCAGGGTTGATTTCTTGCCAACGCTTAATAGAAAGAAGCGCAGCGTCATAATCCTTTGAGTTAAATGATGACAAAGCCTGTTCTTTCCATTCTGATGCCCACAGGAACTGCTGCGCTTTGCTTTTTTTTGCCTCAACATCACGATAATCCGGATTTTTGCTAAGAATATTGTTGGCAATTTGTATTGCATCTGGCCATCGTTGTTCCTTCATTGCGCGTAAAAGGTTTGCATAGGGCGCAGTAAACATGTCGGAAGCAGTCTGTGAAAAAGAGTCCACGATTGCAGTTGCAGTGGCAAATCGTTCTTTTGGATCACGGGCAAGCGCTGTGCGAATCGTGTCCCAATAGATTTTGGGTACTTTATTTAAATGATTTTGAGAAAATTGAGGTGGTTTGAAATGAGCATGCATAATTGCCGGAACTGAATCGCCTTGAAACAACACCTCACCCGTCAACATTTCATACAAAATGCAGCCAAGTGCATAAATATCGCTGGCTCGACCTTGTTCGTTTTCTTCCCATACTTCAGGTGCGATATATGCTGGTGTACCAACAATACCCCCACTCAAGCTGAAAGTCTGGCTATTATTTTTTAGGAGCCGTGCAAATCCAAAATCGGTCATGGCTGGCGTATTTCCATTCATCAAAATATTGGATGGTTTAATATCTCGATGAATGACTCCTTGATGATAAGCATAATCCAGGGCGTCAGCAATCTGCCCCATGATGGAATGGACTTTATCAATTTCCAGCTTATTATGATTTGCAATGCGAGCAGCCAGGCTTGGACCGCTGATGTATTTCATTGCTAGAAAAAGACGGCCGTTTTCCTCACCAATCTCATAAATCGGCACAATATTGGGGTGATCAAGTCTTGCCATTACACGAGCTTCTTGCTGAAATCGATTTACCCAATTGGCATCTCGCATCAGCGCTGGAGCCATTATTTTGATTGCGACAGGACGTTCTAGCTTATTATCTTGAGCAAGGTAAACTGTGCCAAAACCGCCGCGACCCAATTGAGATTCTATTTTATATTTTCCAAACATATAGGGAAAAGTTTCAGACATAATAAACTGTTTCCTTTTTAACTCTTTGGGAAGTTTTATTAATGGTCATCAAACCCTTCCCGCCAATTCACATTCACTGGACGATTTTCAGATAAACTACCAATCAATTCTGGCATCCTATAACGAACCTGGCAGTATCTAACTAATTCAAATGCTTTCTTGTATTTTGTTGTACCTTCCAAGTTCTCCCAATCAATATTTAAACTAAATGAGAGTTGATGTAATTCCTGCAAGTTGAAATGTTTTTCAATTTTTTTCACCAATAATGAAATAGCACTTTGATGAAAACCTGTATCTTCATACATGTCAATAAGAGGTTGATGACCTAATTGACCTGTTGCAGTAAGTTTTGAACTAGAAGGGTGAACTTGAACTTCTAATGCAATCGTACGTTTTGCCAGAGTTTCATCTGGTAATCGATACGTGAGCAAGATTTTCATTGGCACTGCAGAACCTGACGTTTTCGGTTTAACAGAAAAGAGAGATTTTTTCATTTTATCCGGCAATAATACGCCAGAAAAATCTTGTGTAAATTGCAAATCGCTCTCAAATTGATCATTTATAACTTTAAAAGTAATATCGAATGCCTCACCATAACCAACATTTTTTACACGCACTAGCAAACGATGATACTCATTTAACACTAATTCCTTTTGCGCTTTGACATCAATAACAATTTCTGGGAGCTTACGCAATCGTTTTGCTTGGCGCTCACAGTTGGCAATCCTCTCGTCAGAAGAATCTCCTAACTCATAATACTTGGCAGCAAGCAGCCATAACTGTGCAATTTCCTCATCTGTTCGGTTATGAATATTTTCTTCTTCGTATTTTTGAGCTGCCCTTTCATAAGCCTGAGCAGCAGCGATATCTAGTTTATAGGCTTCTGTACGTGATGATTGTTCCGCTAATGCGACACAGGCTTCGGCTTCTCTTTCATACCTTTTTAGTTCAATTGCTAGCGCCCTATATTCGTCCCATGCCTCCTGTTGTACCAAAACCTCAAGTGCATGTTCCTCATTTCCAGATAGCCGATAAAGACGAATTGCGTCACTCACGCTCCCATTTTTTAAATACAAATGGGCTGCTTCTAGTTGTTCCCCTTCATTCTCTAATAGCTGCGCGGCTTGAAATGTGTTGCCTTTACGACTTAATAACTTAGCCGCTCGTTTAGAATTGCCACACGACAACCAATTTCGAATAGCATCTTCATAGAATTTGCCATCTTCATAGGTATTTGCTGCTTCTTGCCATGCTTCTAAGTTTTCATAACATTGACCAGCATTCTGATAAAGTGGTGGGCTTATAGACAAATAGAGTTGGGCAGCTCGACGCCAATTTCGTTCCTTTTCATATGCTTTGGCAGCCGAAATGGCATCTTGCATTTGAATAAATAATTCAGCAGCCTTACCAAATTGTAAATTTGCAAGATATAATTTTGCAGCCTTCTGTAGTCTTCCACCTTGCTCATAAAGGCGTGCTGCTTTTTCGCGTTCATAATTCGATTCGTACAGCTCGGCAGCTTGTACCCAGCGTTTTGCCCGTTTGTAAATGATTGCTGCCTGTTCTACATTACCTTGTCGTAGCCAAACGGCAGCAGCATTATCAATATCACCTTCAGATTCTAATAATTTTGATGCTCTACCAAATTTTTTTGTTTTTTCCAGAACACGGGCAGCTTCATAAGGTTCATCAGCTTGTAACCAACTTTGAACAGCCAAATCATTCATATCTGCCTTTTGATACATTTCAGCTGCAGATTCATGTTTATCAAGTTCTTTATATATTTCGGCTGCATGATAAAAATTCCCAGCAAGGTTAAATTGGTCAGCCGCACGATTCAAATGCCCCGCATCCCTGTAAATTTCCGCAGCCCGATTATGCATATTTAATTCGCCATACAATTCAGCAGCCCGTTCAAATTGATTCAATCCTACTAAAGCCGCTGCTTCTCCCTGCTTGTCATTTAAGAGGTTATAGAGCTTGGCGGCTTGTGAATAGTTAGAAGTATGTAAGAAAAGCTTTGCAGCACGGGCTAAGACACCAGCTTTTTCAAATAGTTGAGCAGCTTTATAAAAAGCACCCACTCGCTCATAATCGTTGGCCGCAGACAGCCAATCACCTTCTATAATTGCGGCCGTTCCTGCTAATGACCATTGTTTAAGGTCACGATAATGGTTAGCCGTTAATAATTTATGCTCCCCTTCCTGACGCCAACGAATTAAATAAAGCTTTCCATGTTCCGTGCCCACACAAACGTGGTTACCAGAAATTATAGGCGCGGTTCTAACTTTATTTTCCAAATCAATACTCCATAATTTTTTGCCAGATAGAGAATCAAGTGCATAAAAATTACGGTCATTGCCACCAATAAACACAATTTCATCAATTGTGCTGGCAGGTGCTTGAAAGTGTCTATTGATATCGAACTGCCAAATTCTATCTCCTGTTTCAATGGAAAATGCGCGTAAACTATAGGTACGGGAAGGGAAATCCTTTATTGGAACAAAAACATAACGACCTATAACAGGAGGAGCAGTTGCACCTCTTGCTACTGATGCTTCCCATTTCAATTGATGCCTTACTGTATCAATTGCATAAAGTTGTTTATTTCTGCTTATCGCATACAGTACGCCATCTGCATAAGTTAACGGAATGTCAAACCAATCTTTTTCATCATTTGAATGAAAGAAAGTCGAAATGTTCCCATCCAAATCGATACGCTTTATTTTAGATGTACGACCTCCAAGGTAAAAGCAGCTATCTCCAGCAGTAGCATGGAGTGAACACCATGATGAAACCAAATTTTTAATATGCCAACATTGCTGACCAGTAGATAAGTTTAATCCAAATCCAGCTCTATTTGATGCTGAAAAAAAAAGAATATCGCCAATAATGGCCGGGGCAGAAAGACTATGTGCTGGGACTTCAAATGACCACTTTTGTATACCAGTGCTTGGATCAATTGCTATTAAACTATTTTTAGGCTCAGCTAAGGTAGTTAAATTTTCTAAACCAACTAATAAAGTATCATTGGAAACTTTTAAGAATCTTGAAACGCATCCAATAGGCATATCTTGAGACCAAATAACGCTCCCATTTATTAAGTTGATGGCAACTATACTGGCTAATATTCCATCTCGCGCAATTCTACTTTCGATACAAGTTAACAGTATATCTTTATATAATGCAGGTAAGTGATATGGTTTCGCAAAAGAACCATCTAGAGACATAGACCAAACAACATCTCCATCATTTTCAAATTGGTTTGGCCGCTTCCATCCGCAAGAAGCACATATTTGATCATTTAATAACATGAATTCGCATTGCAAACAAAACGGCGTTTGCAATGCTGAAACTTCAGCAATCATGCTACCCTCTTTTATTTATTTACTAATGCGGTGATTAATATCTTAGTGAATCTGGCATGGACCACATGTAAGGCAATTTGCTTTCCTAGCCCTTCTGGATAAAGAGAAAAAGTAAAAACAATACAATTTATTATTCAGTATAAATAAAGCAGAAGACGTTATTAATACGTGAATATATTGTTTAAATATAGAAAAAATTTACAATCTTATCAGTTTGCACCTAAATAGGTTCCTTATAAAACTGTATACATTATCGAAGTTAAATGACTTGATATCACGTAAGCAATAATGCAAGCTCTTTCTAGTAACTTTAATGCCGGAGCCGTCAAAAAGAAGAAGCCAACCAAGAGTATTTAGGGAGCTAGTCATGGAAAATAGATTTCACCAGGTCTTGTTTGGCAAGTTGGAGATAAATGTTTTCACAAATTCAGTTCAAGTAAAAAATTTAAACGGGATTTTTAGAGACGAGTTCACCATACCTTTTCCCCAAATCACGCATGTTTCAATGGATGAATCAAACAAAAACATTTCAATTCAAACATTTTCAAATCAATACACCTACCATCTCGGCGGATTAATGACAACCAAGCAGCTTTATACAGCGCTATCTAACGTTTTATAAACTTTGTTTGTCAATCACGGCAAAAATTTTATACTTCTCCTTGCCGATAAACATTGGCTAAAGGATGAAGTGATAGTGATATTGTTTCACCTGCTGTGAACCGGCTGGAATTGGGTGAACATACCGGGACCCATGTTGATGCAATCAGTCATATGGCATGTCAATATCGAGGACAGTCTATCGACACGATGCCGCTTTCGATGTTTTACATAGAAGGACTTTGTCTTGATTTGTCTGACAAAGGGCTGCGGGAGCTGATTGAAATTAATGATTTGAAACGCGCCCTTTCTGGAGCGAATTTAAGCATAAAGTCTGGTGATACAGTCCTGCTGTATACGGATCATTATCGTCGTGTCTACAAAACAAATAATTGGGACAATGGACCTGCGGTAAGCGCAAATGCAGCCCGCTGGTTGGGGCAGCAGAGGATTGCAGCGTTTGGTGTGGAAACGATGTCACCTGATGTTAGACAAGTGTCAAACAAAGAAGTCCATCACATTTGTGGGGAAATGGGTTTTACGCATTACGCGAATATGGACGTTGGCCAAAGTTGACCAACTGGATATTCGGCTGCATGGGGAAACGGCCGTTACCATCGGCCGCTGGCAAGCAAAAGGCAAACAAATCTAGCAATAACTGTCAAACACCTTCCGGAGGATGGAGGAAATTTATGATGATCCTTGTGGTTGGAGCAAGTGGCGCGACAGGGCGGCTACTTGTAAAGCAGCTTTTAAATCGTGGACTAAATGTTAAGATAATTGTACGATCTCCCGATAAGCTCCCTGATGATATCAGGCATCACAATAATTTAGCTGTAATCAAGGCAAGTGTCTTGGAATTTAGCGACACCGATATGGCCCAACATGTCAAGGACTGTGATGCAGTGGCTTCATGCCTTGGACACAATGCAAATATCAAAGGCATTTTCGGCCATCCACGCAAACTTGTAACCGATGCGACTCGCAGATTATGCAACGCTATTAAGGCAAACAAACCAGAAAAATCAGTCAAGTTTGTGCTCATGAACACCGCTGGCAACAGCAACCGCAATATCCCCGAAAAGATTTCATTGGGTCAGAAATTTGTCATTGGGCTTATTCGTTTATTGGTGCCTCCTCACTCAGACAATGAACAAGCTGCCGAATATCTGCGCACGCAGGTAGGTCAAAATGATGGAATTATCGAGTGGGTAGCTGTACGCCCTGATAGTTTGATCGATGAAGGTGAGGTTAGTGACTATGCGGTGCATCCCTCACCGACCAGGAGCGCCATCTTTGATCCAGGTGTGACCAGCAGAATCAATGTAGGGCATTTCATGGCTGACCTGGTTACTGATGATGTTTTATGGAACAAATGGAAAGGGCAAATGCCCATCATCTACAATAAAGCATCGTTGTAACATCACTATCGTGCCGGGGTTGATGGATCCCGCCAATCTACGCTTGCTCGTTTTTTCAAAACAAACGCATACCCATGCAACCTTGCAGAACCCATCAACGTATACTCCTATGAACATGGCTGTATAAAACAGGAGGCGTAGTCATGACCCCAGCAAAGCGTAAAATATCATCCTTTGGAACAATACGTACATTTCTGCGAGAAGGCACCTGATCGGAAACAATTATGAGCGTCGTTGACGACTCTTTCGATCACCCGCTAAAAGTCGAGGAAGGAGCCTGCGCACCCCTTGCAGGCGGCATTATGCAATATGGCTACCAGTGTGGCATGTTGTGGGGCGCAGCCCTTGCCGCCGGCGCACAAGCATACCAACTTTATGGTCCAGGCCCACAAGCTGAAATGGGGGCCATGATGGCAACTCAAAGGCTTGTGGCATCCTTCCAAACTCAAAACAAACATATCAACTGCTCCGATATCACTGAAGTAGAATGGAAACCTTCATCAAAGCGCGATCTTGCCATGCAGATGTTAAGGTTTTTCGCAAAAGGTGGGCCTATTGGCTGCTTTCGCATGGCTGCAGCCTACGCCCCAATTGCATATGATGAGATAAATTCCACCCTTTCTCAAGAACACATCGAAGCACCCTCTTCTCCGGTAAGCTGTACAGCCATGCTAGCAAAAAAGATGGGTGCATCTGATTTGCATACAGTGATGGCAGCCGGGTTTGCAGGGGGTATCGGCTTATGCGGAGGTGGCTGTGGGGCATTAGGAGCCGCAATATGGATCGCTGTTATGAACAGCAGCAAGGAAGGTGCTGGTCTAAAAGATTTCGAAAATCCCGAGGCCGTTGAGCTGATTGATAGGTTTTTACAATGCACAGACTATGAATTCGAATGTTCTGAAATTGTCGGGCGCAAGTTTCAGAATATCCAAGACCATTCCGGTTATGTATGTAATGGAGGCTGCTCGGAAATTTTTGACGTTTTAGCTATCAGTTGAGAGGAAGGCAATGTTCGTTATCAAATTGATTATCTTTGTAATAGGCACGATTGGTATCGTTTGGGTGTCACGATCTTCTTTACGGAACGTGCAAAATCATGGTTTTTATCGTTTTTTTGCCTGGGAAACAATCCTGGTCATGTTTGTGCTGAATGCAAATTATTGGATCATCGATCCGTTTAGCTTCATACACCTCATCTCCTGGTGTCTCCTCATCATTTCACTGATCTTGATCGTTCAAGGCGTACAAGCATTTCGCAGGAAAGGGAAGATTGATCAAGCACGTGATGCGCCAGCACTTGTGGGTATCGAGAAAACCACAGAATTAGTCACTACCGGAGTTTATCAAACCATTCGCCATCCGTTTTATAGTTCACTGCTATTTCTGAGCTGGGGAATCGTTTTGAAGAGAGTTTCCTCAATTGAATTGACCCTGGCACTGGTCGCCACCCTCCTGCTCACCATAACGGCAATCAAAGAAGAAAAAGAAAATATCGCATACTTTGGCGAACCGTATGAAAAATATATGAAACAAACAAAGCGATTTATTCCATATATCGTTTGAGACCCAATCAGGATATTGACGACGCCAGAGGGAATGCATCTGGCGTCTTTTTCTTTTGGATAACTTGAGTTGTTGCCCTAAACTTTTGACTATGCTGAATCGAACACGATGCTTGTTTCTCTTGTCGGTATTTTTATTGTTTACTGCTACCTGCCAACGTACCGCGATACAAACGGCCGTTTCCATCACCCCACAAAATGACAATGCAGTCGGCACAACACAATCATTCATCACTGAATTTGGCAATCCACAACACTTGCTGGTGATACATGATAAAACGCTGTTGGTATCCGATTACCGCAACGGGGTGATTTACAAATTTACCCAGAACTACATAAACCAGAAGGTGTTCTAAAATAGGTTAGAAACGAATTGAAAAAAACGCTAAAAAGCTCTATACTTTAATCTGCTTGTTTGTGGTGCTTTACAGGAGGTATTGTGAAGAATTCCTACCCAAACTATTTTTGCTTGACGTAGCAAGTAGACTCTCAAAAAAATATGAAATGAATTCGGTGTGATGGACTTATCCAGCACACATATTATTGTGTTTGCTGTTTGCATGATCATTGCACCCTGGATTGTTATCGTTTATTTGATAGGCGAACGTTATGAAAGGAATTGAATAAAACCATGAACGAAGAATTTGAAATTATCTCTGTTGACAAGCCAGAATGGGGCATCATTGGGCCGGCAATTAGTGAATACAATACGCAACGAGCGGGGAATGATAATGGTAAAAACCTGTGTTTTGTTGTACGCGCTCCTGACGAGGAAGTAGTCGGTGGTGTGATTGGTGCCACGTTTTGGAATTGGCTGCATATCGACTTGATGTGGGTTAAGGAAGAATTACGAGGTCAAGGGTATGGGCAGCGCCTGTTGAAATTGGCTGAAGAGGAAGGGCAGAAACGCGGTGCAGAGCAGGCATTTCTAGACACCTTTAGTTTTCAAGCGCCTGAATTCTATAAAAAGTATGGGTATCAGGTATTTGGTGAGTTAAAGGATTTTCCTACCGGATACACACGATTATTTTTGAGTAAGGAACTGTAAGAGATTTGATGGGCACAGAGGGACACAGAGATAAGAGAGGAAGAAGAGAGTTAAATTGCTTTCTCTTCTTCCTCTCTGTGACTTCTCGGTGAAACTCTGTGTTCCTCTTAAGTTATGTGGCCTGAGGGAGCGTAAAGTGGAAGGTGGTTCCTTGGCCAAGGATGCTTTCAACCCAGATACGGCCGTTATGCTGTTCCACAATCGATCTAGCAATCGCCAGCCCCAACCCAGAGCCACCATCATGCCGGTGCCGTGATTTGTCGGCGCGATAAAAGCGGCTAAAAACATGAGGCAAATCTACTGCGGCAATGCCGACCCCTGAATCCTGAACGGATAGCTGCACATCGTTTGCGTTTGATTGGGTACGGATGCTAATTTTCCCACCTTGTGGCGTGTGCCGAATCGCATTGTCCATCAAGTTGTCTAACACTTGCGAAATACGGTCAGGGTCCGCCAACACTTCTGGGGCAGCCTGTATCTCTTTTTCAACCGCAATTTGCTTTTCCTGTGCAGCAGGCAAATAAGCAATGGCGGTTCGTTCTACTAACTCTTCTGAATGGATAGGACGCATCATCATACGAAGTTTGCCTGCTTCTGCTAGTGAGAGCGTGCGTAAATCATCAATGAGGCGATTTAGTCGCATTGCCTCATCGTGAATAATGTCGAGGGTTTCAGGCGTGGCAGGCAGCACACCATCGCTGAGTGCTTCGGAGTGACCCAGGATAAGACTCAATGGTGTGCGCAAATCGTGGGCAATGTCGGCTGTCAGTTGGCGGCGCTGATTTTGGGCAGTTAACAAGTCAGTACTCATTTGGTTAAACGACTCGGCCAGATTCCCTAATTCATCTTGTGAATGTATTTCGACTTGCTGACCCAGGTTCCCTTGTGCTACCGCTTGCGTGGCTTGTTTCAGTTCGTGAATGGGTTTAGTGAGGGTGCGGGCTAAAAAGAAACCGATGGCCAAGGAAACGGCCGTTGCGCCCCCCGCGGCCCACAAAACAGCGCGATTAATGCGCTGCAAAAACATAACTTCAGGATTAAAGATATTTGGGCGTGCATTCCCCCCCACTCGCTTGTTGGGATCTCGTTGTGTTTGAAACTCTTGAGAACGTGGGAAGATTAGCTTACCAACCACTTCACCATCTACCTCAATCGGTGTGCCATCATCAAACATGTGTCCGGGTAACGGCCGTTTTGTATCAAACCCCATTCCAGGCAAAATCACATTTCGATTGACATCTGCTAACACAAAAGGCATCTCTACATTTTGTTGCAGACGTGCCAACGTATCATCAACACCTTGCCAGCTTCCTGTAGCTGCATAATAGCTAGACAAACGGTCTTCAACACTTTTTTGCAACCGCTCATCTTGCAACGTAACATACTCATTATTGGTAGCAAGCACGGCAAATATGGCAACTAATGTCACACCAATAATGCTAACCAACCAAAACGAAACGGTAAGTTTAAATGCGAGTGAACGTGTCATGATGTTTCTGTTGTCAGACGATACCCTACGCCATAAACTGTTTCCACATAGCGTGGTTTGCGCGGGTTTTCCTCAATTTTGGAACGCAGATTTTTGATATGGACATCAATAGTCCTTTCGTAGCCATCAAACACAGTGCCTTGCACTCGGTCTAGCAGTTCAAGTCGGGAAAATGCGCGCCCCGGTGCAGACATGAGAGCAGCCAACAAATCAAACTCTGAACGAGTTAGATCAATACGCTGTTCATTCACTTTTACAATAAAGCTTTCCTGGTCCAGCATCAAGCTGCCTACACGAAAAATCTGGCCTGCCGGTGCAGCTTTACCGGTGCGGCGTAACATGGCTCGTACACGCGCCATCAATTCACGAGGACTAAATGGTTTGGTAATGTAATCATCTGCGCCCATTTCCAGGCCAATCACTTTGTCATCTTCTTCGACTTTGGCAGTGAGCAAGATGATTGGGGTGTCTGAATCTCGCTGGTGCAGCCGCATAAATTCGTATCCGTCCATTTCCGGCATCATAACATCTAGAATAATGAGGTCGGGTTTTTCTTGGCGGGCGAGGAAGAGCGCATTACGGCCGTTATCTGCCGTCACCACCCGAAACCCATTTTGCTCCAGGTACGCCCTTACCAGCGAAACCAGCCGTTCTTCATCATCAACTACCATAATTGTCTTAGCCATAATCACCTCTCAGCATAAATTAACATGAAAGTGTAAAGACATTATGAAGAAAATACACACAAGCTGTTAGCTTTCTTCACGCTTTTGACGGTCTTTCGCTAATCTAAGCTGTTTGATTTTCTCTTTGGCACTGGCTCGTTGTTTTTCACTGAGCGTTGGGTAACAATGTAGGCAATATACACCCAACTCATACAAATCTGAAAGTTTGTCTTGTGGTGAGATGACAGCCTGACAGTGGAAACAGATTTCAACATCTCCTGGCGCGAGTGCGTGATTAACTGCGATGCGCTTATCAAACACAAAGCAGTCACCATTCCACATGCTGTTGTTACTGGGTATGTGCTGTAAATAGTTCAAAATGCCGCCTTTTAAATGATAGACTTCTTCAAACCCAAGCTGGAGCATGTAGGCAGTTGCCTTTTCACAGCGAATACCACCCGTGCAAAACATGGCGACTTTTTTCTGCTTTCTCGGGTCGAGCTGCTGCGTCACGAATTGAGGAAACTGGTTAAAAGATTGAGTGTTGGGATTGATAGCACCCTGAAATGTGCCAATATCGACTTCGTAATCGTTGCGGGTATCGATTAGAACAACCTCAGGGTCTGAAATGAGAGCGTTCCAATCAGCAGGGTCAACATAGGTTCCAACTTCATCATTGGGATTGATTTCTGCCTTTCCTAAATTGACGATCTCTTTTTTCAAGCGTACTTTCATGCGGTCAAAAGGAATATAATCAGCAAATGATTCTTTGTGCAGCATGGTTGACAGGCGTGCATCCTGCCGTAAAAATGCCAACACAGCATCCACATGTTTGCGAGTGCCAGCAATCGTGCCGTTTATGCCTTCTGCCGCTAATAAAACAGACCCTTTGATTTGCTGTTCATCACAAAAAGTAAGCAGCGGGTTTCTCAGCTCACGATAATCAGGCAGGGCGACAAATTGATAAAAGGCAGCAATGACAAACTGCGGCATTTTTTTACTCCATTTCATAGCAATCAGCTTTCAGCAATCAGCTTTCAGCTTTTAGCTATCAGCTTTGTACGTGTCGTTTCGAGTTTTTTGACTGGTTTTGCAGGGGCGTTTAGCATAAATTGTTCTAAATCGTGAAAACGGCCGTTCCAATACCCCTTACCCTCTTGTACACCTTTTGATTGAAATCCTAGCTTAGTCAGCACACGAATCGAGGCGTGATTTCCGGGCATCACCCAAGCTTCAAC
>QQUD01000294.1 GCA_008501785.1 Chloroflexota bacterium | reverse complement strand
ATTTCGCGTAACGAAGGTGATAAAGGTGTTTATGGTGATTGGGCTTGCCTGAACAGCTTGCTCAATCGTTCCCGGCACATAAACGTCAGCATAGGGAATGAGGTCTGGGGTGACGAGTTCTTCGCGATCATCGGTGACGACGACGCGATACCCTAGCCAATGACCGAGATGGGCCAAGGCGCGTCCAACGTGTCCACACCCGACAATGAGCAGAGTGACTGGTGGTAGATACGGTTCCAAATATATTTCCATTTCGCCGCCGCACACGCCTGGGTCGCCTTGTTCAGGAGAAACAAGAGAATAGGTGATGGTGCGCGGCTGATTGTTTTTGAGAACGTCTGCTGCTTCTTGAATGACGCGGGCTTCCATTTCACCACCACCGATGGTGTTAGACGAACGGCCGTTTTCATAAATCAACATTTTAGCGCCAGGATGACGAGGAACAGAGCCATGTGCTTTGACAATAGTGGCTAAAACTACAGGCTTCCCAGCTTCCTGAGCTGTTAACAATTCGGTTAAGATTTTCATAGGAATTCTTATTGGGATGGATTGACGCACCAACTGGCTACCCAGCCCATTTTACTGTTGTCGCTGAGGACAACTTGATAGAATGTTTGCTCTGAGCGTGTCGGGTTGGCAACTGTTTCGATAACATTTGTGGAGGTTTCTTGGATAACGGCCGTTGCGTCTGCCGGTAAAGTCAGATTGTGATTGATGACTGCTGGCCCTTCAAAATTGCCGAGGATAACGACCCTGCCATCGGCGAGGGTGCCGCATTGCCCCCGGTCAGTACAGGCTTGCGTACAACTCAGGACAACGTTGCCGGTTAATAGGGCGGGTGATTCTGCTTCTGGTGGCGGCTGTGCTGCCTCCTCGTTGTTGCCACCAAAACAGGAAGTGAGGAGCAAAACGGCCGTTACCGCAGCCAGGGAAAGCATAAAAAACGATTGAATTTTGCCCTTCATAAGAAATCCATTTTTTGAGGATGATCAGCGGCTCAAAAATATTGATTAACGATGATCCCACACAGCAGAGCCATGCAAAATAGTTTGCACCTGATTGGCAAATTCACCAGGTTTCAACGGTTTACTAATAAAACCATCGAAGCCAAGCTCTCGTGCTTTCAGGACTTCTGGCTGCTGAGTGCCAGCGGTAAGTGCCACAACTTTTACATGATTAAGTGTCGCATGATTGCGAATGTCTGCTAAAAATTCATAACCACTGCGTCCGGGGATGTTGATGTCTACTAAAAACAGGTCTACATTTGGCAGTCTTTCTGCAAAAGAGATGGCTGTATCGACAGAACGGCGCGAATAACAACGATTTGCGCCACCCAAGCGTAACAAATCTAAGGTAATCAGTTGGTCATTCGGATCATCTTCAACCACAATGATATAGGCTTCAGTTAATGTTTTGGTCATAATGTTGCAACACGCTTTTTATTAAAGATGAAAGAAAGTTTATCAAATCGTATTTATTGTGCCAATTCTAGTGCGTTAGATAATTCTTCCGAGACAAAAATGGGTAGTGTTAAGGTGAATGTGCTGCCCTCTCCAGGCACACTTTCTAAAACAAGGGTGCCTCCGTGACGTTCAATCAGGTGCTTGGCAATGGGGAGACCGAGGCCGGTTCCGATACGGCGGCGGGCAACATTTTCATCAACCTGGCGAAACTCTTGAAAAATAGCTTCATGAAATTCAGGTGCAATGCCAATGCCCGTATCTATAATATTCACATCAACCCATTCACCATTGGGAACGACACGCAAACAAATAGACCCTTGCTCAGTATACTTGACGGCGTTGCCTAATAGATTTATTAACGCTTGTTTGATACGAATGCGATCTACGTTGACAATGGGCCATGTTTTTGGGTATGCACGTTGTAGATCGATATCTTTGTCTAGTAGCAAACCACGCGTACTCATCATTGCTTCCTCGCAGATGCTGTATAAATCGGTTGGTTCTTGATGGAGTCGGAATTCGCCTGACTCAATTTGCGCCATATCCAATAAATCGTTCAGCACGCTAAGCAAATGCCATCCTGATCGTTCGATGCGATTTAAGTAATCCGTTTGGTGGTTGTTGACTGTGCCATGTGCGCCTTTCTTGATGATATGGGCAAAATTAACAATTGAGTTTAAGGGTGTTCTCAGTTCATGGCTGACGTTGCTCATAAATCGGGTACGCAAATCGCGTTCTGTGATTGCTTCTTTACGAGCTGTATCTAGCTCTTTGTTGAGGTAATGAAGCTGCGAGTTTGTTTTTTGTAGTTTTTCTTGGATGCTGAACAGTTCATCCCGACGCTGCTGCACCTTTCGATGCAGATCACTTACTGATTCTACCGCAAAGCGCCATTCATAGGCTGAGAGGTAGGCGTAAAGGGATAACAAAAAGTTGATAAAAATGGGCGGGATCAGCTGGAATATATATTTGGAGTCGAAAGGATCGAGGGATAGCCCCGCACCAATAGCTGTCAGTATTGTCGCATAAAACCAGGTGTTGAATGTGGATGTTGGACGACTGATCATGCTGGAAACGAGAATGAAAATGGCATATGTGTATGGGATCATGCTGCCCGGCTGCCATTCTTGACTGAGAATGAGGGTAATGAGGAGTAGGTTGCCAGCGACAAAGAGTTTTACGGCCGTTTCCAACAAATCTTTTCGTGCGAGTAACCACGCCACATAAGCCAACGTGGGTGCGGCAACAACGAGGACCCAATAGTGCCATGATTCTTCTGAGCTTGCGCCCAAAATGGTAGCTGCTATTAGACCCACGATTAATTCAGGAATCGCAATTGTTGGAATAATAATGAAAGTGCTGTCCGCACTTAATTCCCGCGAATAAGGCTTGTCCATAACTTTTTCATTCTAAAAGGAATAGCTGCATAATACCATATAAATGAGGTGAATTAGGAACAAGGTATTACTTGAATCCGCCACGCATTGTCTGGTAAGGGATTATTTAGGCTATCTGTTGCTGGAAAACGTTCGCCGTTGAGATAATTATAGACGCCGATAATAGCCAAAGCTGGTGTTTGTGTGCCAGTATCTAGCTCGCGTAAATCGGTTATTGTGATGTTCGCATCTGTGGGAATGAGATCGGGTCGAATGGCTAATGGCGGCCCATCTGCTTGCCCGATTAACTGTCCAGTGGCATCAAATAGTTGTACAAATGAGGTGGTGGATGGGGCGAGCGTTTTGTTTTGTGGCGACCAGGTTATGTGAAGAGTGGTTTTGTGTTTGCAGGTGGTGGCGGCAGCTGCCAGGAGTTTGTATTCGGTAAAGTCGGCGATGGGGGAGGAAACGGCCGTTTCCCAACTCAACCAACCCGTATGCGACGTGTATACGCCATTGTCTGTGTACGTTGTCAGAAAAACGTGCTGCTCTGGCAATGAAAAGTCAACTTCATCCCAAGATTGTTGATGGTGAACTGTATAGACGTAGGAAGTTTGGGCGAGTTGTTCTGGAACCATAATCGCTGCCGAGGGCTGTGAGCTGTTGAGATTGGCGTCCATCAACTCTTCCACAAATAAATAGTGCCCCAACATTGAAACAAGCTCAACCCCAACAGGGTAGCGGGTTGGTTGTGGTGAAATAAACTCGGGCAGGTTTAAAGATAAAATGCCAGCATCTTTTGCAAAATCAGCCATTGTGGTTTTGATAGTGTCAACCGAACTTGTCATCTGCTGGTATGTTTGCAATTTGTCTCGCACAAAAGAGCCGCTGGTAAGCACTATAAAAAGAAAAGCACCAAGCCATCCAAGATGCTGCAATATTGGTGAGATGTTTTGTTTTTTAGGGAGCAAGGCCTCTAACAAGGTTGCCCAAAACAGCGCAACACCAACTGAGCCAACATAAAGCAGTCGGGGGCCATGCAGCAGATAGTTGGTTGTTAGTGGAATAGCAATCAGGGCGTAGGCAGCCATCCACCAGCCTGCACCTAGTAGCAGCGGTAGTCGATTTTCCTTTTGTCGGCAGCTGAAAAGTGTCCAGAGGATGATAACGGCCGTTCCACTCCACACAATCACCGGCGCACGTTCAATTGATAGCTCTCTACCCACCCAGGCCAGCGGATAGGTGGCTGCTTGCAGCAAATACAAAATACGAAGGCTCATGCTGTTCAGGTTGATTGAACCTGCATCGGGTGATTGCAGGATGGGTAAAAATTGATAGC
>QQUD01000600.1 GCA_008501785.1 Chloroflexota bacterium | reverse complement strand
CGTTTAGCTGTGCTTGCTGTCGCAAGTAGCTTTCAAGTGTTTCTTGAATCTCTTTTTGCAGTCGAGGGTCCTTTGCTCGTTCCAATCGGAAACGTGCATTACGAATCTTTTTAGGCAATATGGCACTATCATGCTTTATAAGTTTGTTTGCCTCAAACTCGAGCAAGCGATCCACCAATCGATGAATATAAGCTTCCCAATCATCAAACGATTGCAATACTTTCTCGAGCCGGTGCGAGTGAACCCCTGCATCACTTGCAGTTGCCAACTTTTCAATATTTTGGCGATACGCTTCTAATTTTCTGAGAACTGCAGAATAGGCATGTGGACCACGCGCACGTTGCTTAAGCTGTTTCACTTTTTTCTTGTTTGTTTTCGAATTCTTTCTTAGGTTTAAGGCAGTTAATAACCCAAATGCCCCAAATAAAATTGAAAATCCGAAAATCGCTTCGACTACTATTGGATCCATATTGAACAATAACCCCTATCACAAAGCAATATACGGCGTTCGATGCGTTATTGCAATACCACTTTTGGATTACGAAATTTTGTATTTGAGCAAATACACCGTTTTCCTATATCTTGTTTTCTTGATCATAGACTTCATCAAGTGCAGTTAGCAGATCATCCAACTCTAAACGCTCTTCCTCAAGCTCGTGTACCAAACGCTGTGCGCGACGGCTGTGTACATCTGTCACTTCCATAATTTTCAGTTGGGAATAAACGACCCCATAACCAGCTATTTCCTCTATCAATAAAGTAATATAAAGTGTTTAATCAGTTATTACAATTCCACTTTTGAATAACGGAATTTTGTGACAACATAAATTAATTATTGTTGATTACTCTCCAACCTTCACGACTCACTCAATATCCAGTTCATACAAATTCCACAATTCAGAAGGCTGTGACGAATCCAGGTGAAAGTTCTTTACTTCGGGGCGAGCAGCGCTTATTTTCAGCCGCGAAAAGAGCGGAATCACCGGCAGTTCCTCGGCAAAAATGCGCAGCGCTTCTTGATGCGATGTTTCATAGGCAGGCATTCCCGGCAGCGCCAACTGAGCCGCGTCGCAAGCAGCATCAAAGGCAGAATTTCGCCAGCCCGTGTTGTTTGAGCCATCCCATCCCACAAAACCATCCGCCCCTGGGCCGGGAATTTGATCACTGTGATACAAATCGCAGGTGGGTACATTTCCTGTCAACCAGGCAAACAGCGCCAAGTCAAATTTCCGTCCAAACAGCGGACTATCAGGGCCATCTGCAAACATGTCGCCAGCAGGCAGATAAGCCAATGCTACCTCAATACCGCAATCACGCATCTGCGCAGCAAATAGTTCGCTGATTGACGGGCGCAGTTGAGAGCCAACAGTCGTGAGCAGCGGTACCGTAAACGGTGTCCCGTCCGGTGCTTCACGCACGCCGTCACCATCTTGGTCAACAAATCCAACCTCATCGAGCAGCGCATTTGCCGCCAACACATCATACGGCCAGCGTTTTATGTCTTCAGGCAGCAGCGGGTGTTCATCGGGCACATAGGCGTGAAAGATATTGGCAGTTCCATACGTTAATTCGTCTATCATTTGCTGGCGGTTGGTACACATCATCACCGCCTGCCGCACGCGCGCGTCTTCGAACCAGGGGTAACGGCCGTTTCCTGCCACCCCATCAATCCCAAAATCAATATGCTCCCACACCATCCCCGGCACAATTTGGGATGCTAACAAATTAGACAACTCCGCCTCAAGCAAAAATGGAATTAAACCCATATTCAACGCATCCTGCGTAACAATATCACACTGTCCAGAAAGCAGCGGCCCTATTATTCCACTCGTGTCAGGTTGATAAAGAATACTAACCTGATCTAGAAGGGGAAGCCCTTCTCCAGCACGATAATAGTGCGGATTTTTGACCAGCGTGATTTTCCAACCGCTCTCCCACTCCTTAATCACAAATGGACCATTTGACAGCGGCATTTGGGCTGCCTCGGGTTGCTCGGCCATCGATTCTGGCGCAAATTGGCCCAAATGGTGACGCGGCAGCGGCGTCCATACGTTCAAGAAATAGGTTTGATCTAAAAAACCTGGTAACCCAACCCAGCGCAGCGTCAATTCACCGGTGGCTTCGTAAACGGCCGTTTTCGCCAACACCTCCTGATTTTTAACCGAATCTGCTGCCTGGTTCAACTCGAAACTGTAGACAGAATCATCGGCGGTAACGGCCGTTCCATCCGACCAAACCATCGGCTTCAGCGTAAAATCTACGGTGAGTTGGGGCAGCGTGAGTGGGGAGCCGTCAAACGTAGTCCGTTGGCCGTTGGCCGTGATGATGGTTACGCCGTTGGCGAGAGGCACAACATCACCATTCGCATCCACAACCAAATCCCCTGCGACAACTTCTACTGGCTGCAAACGCGCATCGCCATCGGCCAGGCTGGGCATCTTTTCCAAACCTTGCGGTTGATATTCAAATCCCAAATTCGTGTACAAATTTTCGTAAATGGCGTGGTGCACATTTTCGGTGGCCAACATTGTGCTGTTATACAAATAAAGAGAGTCAGGCTCCTGAGCCTCACACACGATCAGGTTTTTGAACAAGGATGGCGTTGGGGTCGGGGTCGCCGTTACCCTAATTATCTTTGGCCCAATTGGGAAATACTCAGGTGTATTTGTTACAGTTGGGTCAGGAACTGCCGTTTTTACCTCAAACCGCGTTAACTCAACTTCAATAATCTCCCCTGGCTGCCCACAGCCCACGCCTAGCAAAATAATAATCAAAACCCACCATTTCTTGCACATCACGCACCTCCATCACAAAACAATGCTGTTATTGTAACAAGAAAAATTGTAAATTAAGGCTCTTCTTCCCCCCACCGCGTTTTCCGCGTCCGCATAATCCCATCAAGTAGCCAGATGTTTAAACAATAATGAGATTCCGCTGCATCCAGCCCCAACAAGGTTAAAATTACCGCTATGAAATTGGGGCAGCAGATATTATTCTTCACAATCATCGCACTGGCGTTCGTTGCCGGATGTACGGAAACATCAGCAACCACCACACCCACAGCCATCGCTGTGGCCACAAACACGGCCGTTTCCCCCACTAACACCCCATCGCCAACTCATACGCCCACAAACACACCTACCAGCATCCCAACAAACACGCCTAC
Source organism: Chloroflexota bacterium (assembly GCA_008501785.1). The sequence continues at coordinate 13,101 of QQUD01000600.1, read as the reverse complement.
TCCAACTGCTACTCCCACCGCAACGGCCGTTCCCATCACCGTCTCCGGCGACCCGTATGCGGCGCAGTTGCAAGAACCTGAGAAAAACGGCCGTTACCCCTGCGGTGCAGTCGATACCTTCGACTTCCCCATCGATCCGCCACACGGCACAACCGCCCGCTGGGGTGGTAGTGACTTCGGCATTTACCGGAGACGCTACGACCAATATCACGCAGGCGAAGATTGGAGTGGTCCAGCAGGTTCGCCCAATTTAGGCAGCCCCGTTTACAATATCGGGCATGGCCTCGTCACCTACGCCGAGCCCAACGGCTGGGGGCGCGACAAAGGCGTTGTCATTGTGCAGCACACCTTCGCAGATCGCCGCCAAATTTATTCATTTTACGGCCACCTCGATCCCGAAAGCATTGTGCTCAACGCCGGGGAATGTGTCGTGCGCGGCGAACAGGTGGGCAATATTGGCCAACCGCGCACGCCGCCACACCTACACTTCGAAATTCGCACGCACGAACCCTACAAAACGTTGGGCGGCTACTGGTTCGAAGACCCCACCCTGGGCGGCTGGCTGCCCCCTTCGCAAACCATTTGGCAGCAGCGCATCGCCGCATCGCCGGGTGTGGACTGGTTACGGCCGTTTACCCACACGGGCACGGACCCCATCGGCCAACTCAACAACAACACCTTCCTTATCTACGAAAACAAGCAGCTAATCGCCCTCAACGCCACCGACGGCAGCGAACAGCCGCTTGTGCTAGATGTTGAAGCTGTCGATGGCGCGCTCGTCCATGAACAAACATCTACGCTTTTCATTGGTACCCGACTCGGGCAAATTACTGCCTTTGCTCTTTCAGAGGGTAATAATACGGACAACGACAACACGGACAACGAAGTAGTCCAGCAGTGGACACTTGACCTGGGAGAAAACGGCACGCCAGAATTTATGCCACTGCCGAATGGCGGTCTGATCGTCGCCATTCGCGAAGAGCTGTTTGCGGTTTCGGCAAACGGCCGTTTACTTTGGCAAGCTAATATGGGGGAACAGCCGTTTAGCCACACACTCACCCCCGATGCCCTCTATTTCACCACGTCAGGCAATGAAAACAGTGGTGTGTGGCAAGTTGTGGGTGAGGAACGGCCGTTACAACTCGCACCCATCAGCGGCAAACTAACCTTTGCCAACGACCACCTCTGGATTTACGCCACCGAAGGCGTTTATCGCCTCAACCCATCCGCAGCGACACCAACACTCCAGCAACTTTACCTGCTGCCCAGAGGCTTTACACGTCAGAGCGACATCATTCCACTAACAGACGGCGGCGTGATAATTGCACACACAGACTTGTTCGACAGCCGTCTGCTCACTTTCACACCTGACGGCACCCTAAACTGGGAACGCTCGCTCACCAATCGCTCAACCAGCAGTCACAGCCTGCGCCAGATCAACAACCAGCTTTACCTGATCACCCACACCAATTTGCAAAATGCCAGCCAACTCTCTCTTTTCGCCGTCAATTCAAGCGCACAATCAATGACCCACCTCTTCACTGGCGGCACACGCGCCCCGCACATTTTTGATGATTGGGCAGCAATTTTCAGTAACCGGCTGCTGCTCAACATTGGTGGTGGGCATTTGGTGCAAGTTGATGGCAAAACGGCCGTTACCAACATCACCCTCCCCGAAAGCTAAGAACGCCTAACCTCCCGGAGGTGTTGCACCTCCGGGAGGTTGACAAACTCATTATATTCATTATTATTTTTAGGTACGTCTAAATATTTTATTTCCATGATTTATGACTGTAGGATAAATGGTTCTTGACAGGATAGTTCGGCATCGTATAATTCCGCACAGTACTAAAAAGATGGTGAAATCTTATGAACAAACCTAAAAGTCGTCATGAAAGGCGTAAATATTGGCTAAAATTTGTTGAATCACTGGGGCTTGATGTCGATGCAGATGCATTTCGACTGATGAACGAAATGCACATGGTGACACATGCCATCAAACAAATCGGCGAAAACAGTTTAGCAGCCGCAGGTTTATCCATGGCCCAATATCGAATCCTCACACATCTGCTTTTTTCAAAAAATGTATTCGACGAAGATGTGCTCAACCCATCCGAAATCAGCGACCATTTAGGTGTCAGTCGCAACACAATCAGCTCACTCATTCGTAGTTTAGAAGACAAAGACCTGATTCAAAGAAAGCTCGACACCAACGACCGGCGCAAATTCAAAATTTCATTAACATCGGCAGGGACCGACCTTGTCACCCGTTATGCGGGACATCATATGCATAACGTGAGTCACTGCTTTACAGTGCTCAACGAAGACGAGCGCAAACAATTTAGCAGCTACCTAAACAGACTCAGCAATCAAATCGAAAACGGCCGTAACTGCGCCAAAGAAACTAACACGTAAGCATTTCAGCAATTCAGCCCTTTCCTAGCTGACTAGCTGAAATGCTGAAATGCCGAAATGCTATACCAAAGGAGAATCTGCTATGCAAGCAGCAAGCAACCCACCCCGTCGACGCCGTCGTCAACGAGGTAAACCTAGAAATCCATCACTCGGGCGAGCCATCCAATACGTGACGCGTTATCCACGTTTAACTATCACAGCCACCGTGGCGCTGTTCATTGCCACAGCCGCCCAACTGGCCGTCCCCCAGCTCATCCAGCAAATCATTGACACCATTATCACCAACGCCACCAGCAAGGCAATTCTTGATCTACCCGAAAGCATTCAAACGATAGCGGCCGAACGGCTGGCGTTAGACCTGACTGGTATGCAGGTAGATTTAGACAATGCCCCCCGCGCTATTCTCACCGCTGGCCTAATTATTGTCCTATTTGCGATAGCGCGTGGGCTGTTCACCTTTGCCCAAACCTACCTATCCCAAACGCTCTCCCAAAACATTGCCTTTGAACTGCGCAACGACTTATTTGCCAAAATTCAACGGCTCAGCTTCAGCTACCACGACAAAAACCGCACTGGACAGCTCATGATTCGGGCTACCGACGATGTGGAACGGCTGCGATTATTTTTAGGGCAAGGGCTGCTGATGGCCCTACAATCACTGATTTTGCTTACCGGCGCAATCATCATTTTGTTTGCTACCAACTTTCGTCTGACGCTGGTTGTGCTGCCAATTTTGCCAATCGCACTGGTCGTATTCATGATTTTTGGCGCGGTTGTGCAGCCACTTTTTAAAGAAGTGCAGCAGCGTCTCTCACGCGTCAACAACATTTTGCAGGAAAACATGGCTGGCTTGAAAGTGGTCAAGTCATTCAACAGCGAACCCCGCGAACAGGTGCGATTTGGCGACAGCATCGACCACCTAGTCGCGCAGCGCATAAAAATTAGCCGCACCTTCTCATTTTTGTTCCCGTTCATCTTTCTGGTAGCGAATTTGGGACAAGCGGCCGTTTTGTACTTCGGCGGCGCACAAATCATTGACGGCACGCTCACGCTGGGTGAGTGGCAAAAGTTTAGCCTGTACCTGGTACTCGTGTTTATCCCAATGGGACAACTCGGCTTCATCATTTCGCTGATGGCACAAGCCGCCGCCAGCGCGGGTCGTATTTTTGAAATTTTGGATACGAAGAATGATGTGGAAGATAGACCAGGGGCAGTTGAGTTGGGGGATGTAAACGGCCGTATCATCTTCCAAAACGTCTCCTTCCGCTACTTTGAAGGCAGCGACCCCGTGTTGCAAGACCTTGATTTCGTCGCCGAACCAGGTCAAACGGTGGCGCTGCTTGGCTCCACCGGCAGCGGTAAATCGAGCATCATCAACCTCATTCCCCGCTTCTACGACGTTTCCACAGGAAACATCATGATTGACGATCACGATATTCGTGATTTAACGATTGACAGCTTGCGACAAAAAATCGGCATCGTGCTGCAAGAAACCACGCTGTTTAGTGGCTCCATCCGCGACAATATCGCCTTTGGCCGCCCCGATGCCACTGATGAAGAAGTGTTCGACGCGGCCAAAGCCGCAGCAGCGCACGAATTCATCCTATCATTCCCACAAGGATACGACACCCCCGTCGGCGAACGTGGCTCAACGCTCAGCGGTGGCCAAAAACAGCGCGTCGCCATTGCCCGCGCCCTGCTGCTCAAACCCAACATCCTCATTTTGGACGACAGCACCAGCAGCGTCGATTTAAACACCGAATACCAAATCCAAAAGGCCCTCGACCAACTAATGGAAGGGCGCACCAGCTTTGTGATTGCCCAACGCATCAGCACCGTCCTCAACGCCGACCAAATCCTGGTCCTCGACAAAGGGCGTATCGTTGCTAAAGGCGTTCACGAAGAACTAATGGAACATAGCCCCATCTATGCCGAGATTTACCATTCACAATTGGCAGATGATGTAGAGGTTTAAATAGCATTTCAGCACTTCAGCAATTCAGCATTTCAGCTTCTGGCTGACAGGCTTAATTGCTGACAAGCTGACAAGCAATTTCCGGAGAAAGTTATGCTTGGTAGACAAGAATTTTTACTAGGAACTGAAGAACGAAAAGCAACGAGCGTGGGCAATACCATGCGACGCTTGTGGGCTTATTTTAAGAAATATTGGTTGGTGTTGTTGATAACGGCCGTTTTCGTTATCGCAGGCACCTACATGCAAGTACTCATCCCCGATTTAACCGGGCAAGCCGTTGATTGCTACCTGGGACCATTTTCCACACAATCAAGCGTCGGCGGTGCATTTGGGGATGGCGCAGCTCTCGATCCATCCCAGTTGGGTGACAGTGCGCCACAAGGCAGCGCATTTAGCAACTGCTGGTACACCACACCCGACGTTAATGCCAGCGCTGCTGACACCATCGCCAACCTTGGCGGGTTGATCTTGCTAATCACGGGACTTTATGTGGGCAACGCCGTTTTGGGCGGCATCCAATTTTTCATGATGAGTTGGGCAGGCTTCCACGTGCTGCGCGACATGCGCTCAGACATCTTCCAACACATCCACCGGCTCACACTCGGCTACTTCACCAAACACGAAGCTGGCGACGTGATGAGCCGCCTCACCAACGACACCGACACCTTACAACAAGTGATTGGTTTTGGACTGATTCAGGTTGTACAGGGCGTGCTGCTCATCGTTTGGATTATCTACACCATGTTTAGCAAAAGCGTGCCGTTTGCGCTAATCAGTTTGGTAACGCTGCCACTCATGTTCATGGCTACCCGCTGGTTCTCCACTCAAGCCCGCCGCGCCTTTCGCGTGGCGCGGCAGGAGATCGGCTCCGTGAATGCCGATTTGCAAGAGAGTATTTCGGCCGTGCGCGAAGTGCAGGCATTCAACCGTGAAGATGAAAACATCGAACAATTCCGCGCCAGTAATGCCGCCAATCGAGACGCCAACATTCGAGCACAGGCATTTACCAGCGCATTGGCCCCCACCTTGGAAGCATTCAGCTATATCAGCCTGGCAATTGTGTCTGGCGTGGGTGGGTTTTTGCTGCTGAGCAGCACAGACTTGTTTGGCACGTCTATTTCGGTGGGATTGATTGTCACATTCATTGCCTACACACAGCAGTTTAACCGACCCGTGCAGCAAATTTCGGTGCTGTGGACCAACATCCAAAGTGGTATCGCCGGTGCCGAACGGATTTTTGGGCTACTTGATGAAAATCCAGAGATCACAGATAAGCCAAATGCAATCGAAATGCCTCAAATTCAGGGGAATGTGGCACTGGAAAATGTATTTGCTGAATACAATCCAGGTGAACCGGTACTGCGTGGCGTGACTATTAACGCCAAACCGGGTGAAACCGTGGCCATTGTGGGACCTACCGGTGCAGGCAAAACCACGATCATCAATCTACTACCTCGCTTTTGGGATGTGAAAGACGGCCGTGTTCTCATCGACAACCACGACGTGCGCGACGTGACCCGCGCCAGCTTGCGCCAGCAAATGGGCATTGTGCTGCAAGACACGTTTTTGTTTAGCGATACGGTGCTCAACAATATTCGATACGGCCGTCCTGACGCCACCGACGATGAAGTGATGGCCGCCGCCAAACTGGCTCGCGCCCACGACTTTATCGAAAAGCTGCCAGAAGGGTACGAAACGGTGCTGGGTGAACGTGGCTCTGGCTTAAGTCAGGGTCAGCGACAGCTGCTCTCCATTGCGCGGGTAGCACTGGCCGATCCGCGCATCCTCATTTTGGATGAGGCAACCAGCAGCGTAGACACTCGCACCGAGCGCCAAATCCAAACAGCACTCGACGAACTGCTAGCGGGTCGCACCAGCTTTGTGATTGCCCACCGCCTGAGCACAATTCGCAACGCGGATCAGGTTTTGGTGCTGGATCAAGGCAAACTTATCGAACAAGGCACGCACCAATCGCTGCTGGAAGCGAAGGGATTCTATTACGATTTGTATATGAGCCAGTTCCGTCGGCAGATTGACGATGGTAACGAGACAGAGGATGAGGGGATTTTGGTGATGGGGGATTGAATAATGAATTGTGAATAATGAATAATAAATTGTGAAGTTTTTGGAAACGGCCGTATTGAGCAATGCGCTTGATACGGCCGTTTCTGCTATCAGGTTAGTCGCACTAATTGTCCGTTTCCAGCGTGCCACATTACAATAGTAGAAAAAAGGATTTTTCATCATGCCATACGCTGTCGTGCCGTTGCATAAACGTAAAATTGCAGCTTGTTTGCTCATCACAGTCGTTTTTATTTTATATTTGACCCTGTTTCCATTTGATTTTGTCATCAGATCGTCCGCATCTCTGTTTGATTTTACAGCTCAGATTGACAAATCTTTGTTAACAATCAATACATCACTGGATTTTATGCTCAATATTTTGATGTTTGTGCCGTTGGGATTTTTTCTCACCGAATTGCGGGGACACCAATCGAGCAAATTTGGCTCCCAACTGGCACTCGGTTTATTTACCGGCTTATTGTTCTCTACCGGCATCGAATTTGGGCAATATTGGCTGCTTTTACGTCATTCTGCCTTGGCCGATGTGATTGCCAACACGGTCGGAGCTGGCATAGGCGCATGGCTCAATCTTTCACTTGGTAACCGCATTACACAGCAGTGGCGAGCGTTTCGAATATGGGAAAGTGATTCTATAAAAATTCGACATTATCTGTTCCTTTGGGCTGTATATGTGGTCGTCTTTTTACTGTTCCTATCCTTTCTGCAAGCAGAGTCGCAAGTACGTGGCTGGGACCCAACCTATCCTTTGTTGGTAGGCAACGAGCGCATCGACAACCGTCAATGGGAAGGAACAGTCTCGCAATTGTTGATAGCAGATCGCGCATTGCCAATCGCATCTGTTACGGCCGTATTTGCCAACAAGCCATTGCCAAACTTGCCACAAGACATTCAACTATCCCAATATCCACTAACGCAATCAGAGGGCAATATCGACAGTTGGGGAAATTTGCCAGATTTGGTTTGGCGTGGCAGCGTATCTGATGAGGTGGTTGATGAAACCGGTACAGTGCTGAAAGAGGGACAGTGGTTGGAAACAGAAACGGCCGTCACAACACTCACCAACGGCATCATGGCGCACTCTGAATTCACGGTTGGCATTGTGGCTCACCCAGCAACGAATGAGCAATCTGGTCCGGCTCGCATCGTGTCGATTTCGGAAAACAAGTTGTTGCGCAATCTGACACTGGGGCAGGAGGGGGATGATTTGATAGTGCGCCTGCGCATGCCTTTTAGTGACGAAAACGGCCGACGGCCGGAGCTGATCATTCCCGATGTTTTTGCAGACAGACAACCCCATCATCTGATAGTAACTTATGACAAAAAAGCCGTTCGTTTTTACATCGACTCGGTACAAAATCAATACAGCTTTAGCACTACCCCACCGACCCTTTTATTCTGGTACATCTCACCCGCAGAATCGGCCCAAATTCGGCTCAATGCGTTTAATCCATTACTTTTCAAACTGTTATTTGTATGTTTGTGGATTGTACCGCCTGGCATGATTTTTTTGCGGTGGTGGAGAAAACGGCCGTAATCTAACGTGTATAATGGCCACGGCTCTGCTCAACTGTCGCTCCAGAGAAATTGGGAGGTTGAAATGAAAACGGCCGTTTCTGCCCACAATCAACCTATCAAGTACATATCAGGATACGTATTTTAGGTTGCATTGGTAATGTAAGACTATTTACAATTATGTCTGTGTGTGGTTAGTTTTTTTGGGGATCCAGGTAGAAAAGGTTGACTCTCAAGCCCGTTTAGGGAGCCAGAATAAACCAAAAAGGTCTCTTCACACAAAAAAGTATTAACACAAAATAGTATTATTAGAAGATCGTAGCTGATAAATCTGGAGGGATACTCATGCTTCGTCGTTTTGTAATTTTAGTCTTACTCGTGCTCTCACCCATCTTTATTATCAATTATCAAGGACATGAAGGAACGGCCGTTGCCGCTCCTCCACATAACGAAGAAAAAGAGGCACCAACCGACAATGTTTATTATATTGCTCTGAATGTGCCATCCGTTGATTCGTACCAAATTAATCTGCCTTTTGGACCTGAAGGGGTAGAAACGGCCGTTTGGCAAGCACTAAAACAGGAGTCTCAACCTATTGTTAACGAGCTTGAACAGCTCCAAATGCGGCAGCTAATCTCAGGATATGAACTCCAGCAGGGAACCAACAGCGTCGCTGTTTACGGTGTTTCCGATGCAGCTCATTTACAAACACTCAATCAAACAGCATCTGTCTATCAAAACGAGCTGCCAAAGTGTGCCATTGATTCAGCGCAGGCCATGCAGGAGCAGATCGCTGGACTGATGCAAACACAATCAATGAAAGAGAACGCTGTACTCAATCGGGTAACGGCCGTTCCCAGTATCATTGTCCAAACTGTTCCCAAATCAAATTATTCCAGCGTAAACGGATATGCTGATGGAAACAAAACAGTCACAATGAACCTCATTCGCAATGGGCAAACCGTTGCTACGCAATCAACAACAAGCAGCAGCAATGGCTTTTACTATTTTAGTCCTTCTTGGCAAAGCTGCCCTTTCCCCGACTATTCATGGCAGGCAAAAACGGGGGACGTGGTCCAAGTCAGTGCCAATGGACAAACAGCCAGCACAACCGTCGTCGATATTAGCCTCTCAGTCGATCCAATAACGAATATCGCCTCGGGTACAACTGCTCCAGGTCGCACTGTGGTGGTAAATATTTACCAACCTCAAAATGGAATTTGTAGTGGAACTTCTCAATCCAAACAAACCACTGCAGCCAGCGGTAATTATAATTTAGATTTCAGTTCCTTGCTTAATTTTAACCGAGCTGCATCTGGCCAAGCTTATGCAAAAGACGGTAACGGTAACAGCACTTACACATATGCACATGCTCATACCATTTATGCATATTTCAATTCGTATGAGTTTGCGGGAGTTATTTCACCCAGCAGCAGCTACACAGCTAAACTCCAGCGTAGCGGCAGCACGTTAGATATGGTCACCGGTAGTTCAAGTGGCAATGGCTACTTCAATGACAACTTTTCATACGAAATTGAACCTGGCGACATTATTCAGCTATCGGGAAGCAACTTTACCAACTTTCAATATACAGCCGTCGATCTGACAACAACCTTCAATATCAACACCAATCAGCTCACCGGCACCACTGCATCAAACCGCACAGTGTCCGCAAGCTTTAACAAGCGTAGTAATTCCTACGACGTTGTCACGACAACTTGTTCATACGGTTATGACTGCGAAAGCACGACTAGCAACAGCAGTGGCAACTACACCCTCAACGCAAGTATTGACATAGAGCGTGGAGATTATGCCTATGTCTACGTTTATGATACTAATGGCATGTACCAATACACATCTGGGGGTGTTAATGCTCCAGCAATCGTAGCCACACCCAACAGCAGCCAAATCAAAGGGCTTGGTACAACACCATACACATACGTATCAATTACGTTAAAAAACAGCAGCGGTATTGTAAAAGACTCTGCAACAGACTATTCCGACTATGAGGGTGAATTCTACGAATGGATGAACACAACCGTTTATCCGGGCGACATCATAGAAATTAATGATGGTAGTACGACGACTTCTATGACAGTTCAAAATACGGATACTTACCTAAACAGCAGCACAGATCGCCTCAATGGTACCGCCTCTGGCAAATTACTCGCATTACTTTGGGATTATGATGCTGGTTTCTATTGGAATGACTATTGTGCATCCACAAACGCCACCGGGTCTGTTAATTTAGCGTTTTCAAGCGCTAATATTGACGGTCAAGATTATGCAAAAGTGTACAACACTGGTGCCGATGGTCATTACACTTATCAATATATTCGGGCATTTACAGTAAACGCTGAATTCGATTATGATTCGGTCTATGGGTATACAACGCACAGGCAAGATAATGTCACTATCCAACATAAACGAAACAGCACCGTTTTAGAAACAATCACAGAGACATCTTCAACCACTAACGGTTTTTTCTATGTTTTCCTGAGCAATAGTTTTCAAACCGGAGATGTGCTTGTAGTGACATCAAGCCAGGGAGATTCAACAACATTGACAGTACCCACATTAACCGTATCTATCCCCCAAACTGGGGATAAAATTACGGGAACTGGGCCAGCCAATCAAAAGGTTTTTGTATTGCTCAGTCGCCTTTATAATAATGGGTCTTATGGATGGGGATTTTATGAAACTGTCAACGCCAGTGGTAACTATTCAGTATCTTTAGATGATGGATATGATTACTATTGGGGATACGACTGTTCAGCAGTTGAAGTTCAAGGTCATTGCAACCGGGCTTTAACCCGTCACTACACATCAAATGGACATCAATTTGTGGCTTATTCACCCTATCCAGACGATGCACCGGCTGACAATTACGAAAATGATAATGCGAGCAGCAGTGCCAAAGCCTATTCTTCAACGCAGTCTCATTCGTTCCATACCAGTTCAGATACCGATTGGGTTAAATTCACAGTCACAAACGACGATCTCGGAAAAACCTATTACATTGAAACCAGAAATCTTGGCTGGGGCATGGATACCATTCTATATTTGTACGATACTGATGGCACGACGCAATTGGCTTGGAATGATGACGGCGGTGCTGGATTAGCTTCATTGATTGCTTGGCAGCCAACCGCTTCAGGCACTTACTATGTCCGGGTTGATCCTTATGACAATGATAATACTGCTTATTGTGATGCCTTGTATGATCTCAGCATTACAACGAATCGCATCTTTTTGCCAATTGTGGGAAAGCAATAAGGGGAATGTAACGTAAATTAATTAGAGACGAATAAGGGATTAATGTGGCGGCTTCGCAGACTTCGCGCCACATTAATCCCGTTGCAGCTCATGCTGGTTATCATCTTGTGTTCAGTCTGGAAGAGATTTCTCAGAAACCTTCGAAATGACCAGGGGACAGAAAGCGCCTACTGCTTTAGTCCTACCTCATTTTTGGGACATTTACAGCTAATTCCGACACTCATATTCTCAGCCCAACAATTGTTCGCAGAAATACAATCAGATTTCGTTTGCAGGTTCAATTTCATGAGATTTGGGAATTTTGGATTGGAGATCAATGGGCGGCACATGGCAACGAAATCAGCAACATCACTCTCAAGCACCTCTTCCATCACGTCTTTTGTCCGCATTCCACCCACTAAAATAATGGGCAAACTGGTCACCGGGCGGGCAAGATCAGCCAAATACCGGAAATAGGCTTCCCGAGTCTCATTTCTAATCCCCTTTTTGACGTTATTTGCACGCAAACCACCACTAATCTCGACACCATCCAGTCCCATATCAGCCATCATCGCAATGACTGCTGCGCCTTCTTCTTTCATCAACCCACCTTCAATCCCATCTTCCATGCCAAACTTGATGAATACGGGATATGTGGGGCCAACCTGCTTTCTGACTGCTGAAACAACTTCACGTAAAAACTTCGTTCGCCCATGCAGATCGCCACCCCATTCATCAGACCGCTTGTTCACAAATGGTGAGATGAATTGATTAACCAAATAGCCATGAGCGCCATGCAGTTGAACAGCATCAAATCCTGCTCCTTTTGCTCGACGAGCAGCCTGTGCGAACGCTTCAATGATCAGATGAATTTCATCAATTGTCATTTCACGGGCTTGTTGTTGTAAAAAACCTGCGGCTATTGCGGAGGGGGCAATTGTGTCGCTGACAGCTTCCTTGGCACATTGCATCCCTCCGTGATTGATTTGCACGGCGATTTTTGCCCCCGCGTCATGAACAGCATCGACCAATTTTGCTAATCGGGGGACCAACTTTTCATCATAAATGCCGGTCATTTCTGGGTGACATTTACCGGAGGGATGTACGTACATATGTCCGGTTACAATCAGTCCCGTTCCGCCACGAGCTAACGCTACCAAAAAATCTTCAAGCTGATTTCGCGGCTGTCCATCACCATCATCTGCCATTTTTTCTGCAGTCGCAGAACGGACAATCCGATTTGGTATTTCAAGATTTCCAATTTTTCCTGGTGCAAATAAAAGGCTCATGTTGCTCCCTGTTTGTATTATTACACTGTTAAAAAAGCTTATCGACTTTCCCGGAAGCTGCGAAGTTATTTTTGCTTGAGCAATTTAGTTCATAGTTTCCGGGAAAATGAAATAACAATAATGGCTCATGTGCAACGTCAGATTCATCATAGCGTTTTAAACGCTATTTTTACTACAATCGACGAAGCATGATAGCAGTGCAAGGCAAAGTTGACAACAGATTTTTCAGTAATCGTTGGTTGAGTTATGGCCGTTTCCCCACCATCTCGAAAAACGAAAAACAATAGAATTGTGCGCACATACCATGCGTGTTAGACTACGCACCGCTTAATTATGGCAAAATTTGCCAGCGGGCGAACTGTAATCAATCAACAATACCAATGAATGTTACTTTGATTTCGACTTATGAATTAGGCCATCAACCCTTTGGGCTGGCTTCACCTGCGGCGTGGCTGCGAGATGCTGGGATGGATGTGCAGTGTGTGGATGTGGCAATACGGCCGTTTTCCCCCACCGACATCCAAAATGCCCGTCTTATTGCATTTTACCTCCCCATGCACACCGCTACCC
>QQUD01000096.1 GCA_008501785.1 Chloroflexota bacterium | reverse complement strand
AATTCATTGTTTGGCAGGCTGGGAAACGGTTTGTCCAGGTTGCCCGCGCCTATCTCGTGCGCCGATGTGCCGAGTGCATGCAGTGGATACAGCAGGCGACGATAAACAATGAGATAGCCCCAGGCTAACAGCAGAAATGCGGTCGTCAAAAATATAAATTGAACCCAGTACAGACGATTGATTTTGGCTTTGGCCTGGGTCTCGTATGTGCTGACGATCTTATCTAGTTTGGGGAGTAACGTGGCAAATTCGGCTTGCAGTTGTTCGCTGTTGACCGGAGCGTGCAGTTGGTTTTTAAACGTGGGCCAGATGGTGGCGATTTCTTGCAGCAGGGTGTGTGTAGTGGGATGGGTGGTTGGGGGCAGGGTGAGAGAACGGCCGTTTCCATCCACAATCTCCCCACCATTTGTCAATACAGACAATGTTTGTTCAAAATGGGCGATTGTTTCGGAGAGTTCAGGATTTTTGGGGTCTGTGAGTGCCAGCCGGGTCATTTGTTGGGCCAGCATCCGTTGGCGGCCTGCCAGATTGATGATGGCGGCGTCGTGCTGTTGGGTTTGTGCAAGCCAGTAAGTGACTGTAACAGAGCTAATCACCAGCAGCAAAAACCCCAGGAAAACGGCACTTAATTGGACACGCAAAGAACTGTTTTTCATGTTTAATCCATCTCTGCCATTTTGTCCCTTATCAAAGCCGCCAGCACATCCCGCTGAATAACTGGGTTTCTAAAACAGCCACCATATTTGGCTCCAATAAAAAACTCTAAATGAACGATTGCTATGATGCAAAAAGATTAACACAAACACAGGTAAATAGGAAGGTTTTATGGCTGAAACTGGACAACACGCACATTGTCAGCGTAACCAACCAGCTTATTCTGTGTGGCACTCCATGCGGAAAAGTTGGGTCGAATTGTTGTGACTTCACTGGCTTCTGCGGACGTTAATTGATAAGAGCCAACGGCCGTTCCATTAATAAAGAGGGTGACGTTTGCAGTGGCGTCGATTGTCATACGGATGTTGTACCAGGTGTCGTAAACGGCCGTTTGCGAGGTAATCATCACCACTTCTTCCGCTTTACCCGGTTCACTGTTCCAATTCCAAATCCCTTTCAAACAGTCGATGGTTGCGGCGCGAGTGAGATTACACTGAATGTACATGCCGCGTTTATTGGCCAGCGGTATCCAGTGATTGTAGCTAAAATTGCCGTCTGCCCCACTGCTTGTCTGGCTTTCGCTGCTCAAATAGATATCTGCCTCAAAAAAGAGTCCGGTGCCGGGTGTCCAGGGAAAAGAACGGTTATCGGGCGGAATCACCTCTCCATATCCGCCATCAGCTGGAGGTGATTGCTGTACAACAAGGTGACCATTTTCAATTTTTATTTCAGGAGGTGCGCTCTGGCCGGATTGCCAGGTAAGCGGGCCGTCGAAGGGATCTTCCCAAATGAGTCCAGAGGTTGAAGTTGGGGTGGCAGTTGGTTTGATTAGCTCTGCTGTGGGCGTGGGCGTTGCCGTTTCTGTACAGGTGTTGAAGGTTTGATCCAGTTCGAGTTTACGGCCGTTTAGCTGCCCATCCCGCTGTTCAAAATGACAATCATTTACCCATCGTTCTACCCGGATTCCCAGCACATCTTCCGGGTCGTTGCTGCGCAGCGTATCACAATAATCTTTCATCGTGCCATCAATGGCGACGCTAAACCCTGCAAATTCGGTAATGATATCGCCCTCCTCAATACCGGCTCTGTCTGCAACCGAACCGGGGGTGAGTGATTCAACGAACACGCCGGAAAGACCATCCTCGGCAACGGCAATGCCACTAATCCCAATTGAATCCACATTTTCACCCTGCTCAAGGCGCGAGATATATTTAAGTGCTTCATCCTTGGCAATGGCTAAATAACGAATCGTCTCAGCATTTCTGTTTTGTCCTCTGGCTGAATAGTTGATTGCCACGACCTCGCCATTGGGCGAGATTAACGGCCCACCAGAATTTCCCTCATTAATCACGGCGTCGTGCTCAATCGCTGCGTCAACGGCCGTCCAAAACGTATTGCCGGACGTATCAACCTTGGATACGATACCCCGCGTCATGGTCATATTCGGATCACCCAAGGGAAAGCCTACCGCATAAACATCTAACCCGAGGCGTAATTCTCCCTCATGCCACTTTAAAAACGGGTATTCTTCTTCTCGCTCCTCCAGTTGGATAAGCGCCAGATCAGAACATTCAGAAACCCCAAGCACCTGTGCTCTGATCGGTTCGCCTTCACCGCCAATCAGAATTTCATAGCTGCGTGCCCCCGTCACCACATGGTTATTGGTGACGGCAATCCCGCTCGGATCAATGATAAAACCGGTGCCGGTTCCTCTTTCTGAACTAATGTAAATGGTTGCGCTTTCGACATTCTCCACAATTTCTTGCGAGATTCCAGGTTCAGCTGAGGATGCACAGGCGGTCAACACAAGACCAACAGTGAAAACGAGAAAAATAAACAGTTTAAAACGAATCATGCCAACTTCTCCTTTTGTTAAAATCGGTGGGTAAAGGGTTGGAAACGGCCGTTTTGGTTTGTGATGTGGGGAAACGGCCGTTACCACACCCCTACTATGCCCAACTTCTGCTATCAATTCACTGGGTAGGTGCTGAGGGTTTGCTAAACGGCCGTTGATCCACACCGCCTCCCCCACACACAAAAAGAGGCTTTAGCCGTAACCGCTCCAGCTAAAACCTCCATCAATGAATTGACTCGATATATCGTGAACTTGTTAAAATTATGGATGACTCGATTGGGTACGGGGTTGCTTGCGTGCAAACCAATAAATAAAAGCACCGAGAGGTGCAAATAGAATGATTAACAACCAACCTATCTTCGATCCCTCTTCTGGTTCATTGTTGACACAATCAAGCAACATCCTGATTAGAAATACAAGATAGCCACCGATAATCAGTAAAAATAAAAGTTCAAAACTACCAATAGATCCTAACATTGTTATGTCTCCTTTTTTGTCTTTATTTAATAACTGCCCTGGGGGCTTCTGATAATATTTACTACTTTATGGAAATGATAACCGGAACTACACTGGCTAAACGATCACGAGACTGGGCCGCTTATTACCTGTTCAGCCTTAGGTGTTTTGGCAAAACCATACGATAAGGCCCACCAATTCCCATGCATAGTTATAAGAAAACAAGCCCAAATCCCCATTCAATGAGCGATAGTTCAAAAAATACAACATTTACTAAGGCCAAGAACCATTAACGAGTGTGGAATTTTTATACGTTGTTATTTTCGTTCCTATCCTTATGACCAGCCACATTGCCAGTGCTCATTTCCTCTTTTGGCTTTTCGCTCACAGTTCCTACAGGAGCCTTGTTTACATGAGAAACTGTGTGTGTAGGCAAATTTTATTTCTTGGCGGATGGTGGGTAAAACAGGAGTGGTTCAATAAAGGGAATTATTACCACAAGCACACCAATACTAAATATCCACCAAGACGGAAACATTCGAGTAGGCAGCAGGTTATAGAGGTAGAGCAGCACACCTAACAATGCAAAGAATACAGTTGCGTGCCGAGGCGTAGGGTTCTTCCACGATCCTACGAAAATTTCGGTGAGACTTGTCGTCAGGAAACCTAATACCGCCCCGCTAAAAATAGTGAGCACCCATTGAACCGGAAAAATTGTAAGGTTCCCCAATGTTCCCCAAACAATATCCAACCAATTATCTATCCAACTTAAAGGAAAGTGTTCTACATTTCTTGTTTTTATTTGTATGACAAAAATTATGCACCAAATAACGATATAAAAAGCACAGCCAATATTATTGTTATTTTTATTATGATTATTATTCCCATTTGAACTTTTCATGGCATACAGCCTCCTGAATTAATTGGGTCGTAACCGAGAGCGTGGCAGTTTGCGCAACCACTTTCAATTCCATCTGATTCTCCTTTTTCTAGTTTTATACCGCCGGGATAGCAGTCGATACACTTTACAGTGTGGCCGATAGCGAGGAGAGAATCACTAGGCAAGCGTTGAGTAGCCGCTGAGTGTTGCTGAGGAAAATAAAAAGCCCTGCTATGCTGTCCATAACAGGGCTTGGTCATGAATTGGATTTATTCTTTACGGAGAGGATTCAATCACCAGCATATAATCGCCGTGTGTAAGTCCTAGATAACTGC
>QQUD01000215.1 GCA_008501785.1 Chloroflexota bacterium | reverse complement strand
CAGATGAGATAGCTGAAGAATCAGCAGATGCAGCAGCTGAAGCTGTTGCAGAAGAAGAAGCTGCGGCTGATGAAGACGCTACGGATGGTAGCGAGGAGTGAAATAGTATATTTTATGGCGAATCAAGAAAAACTTGAAGTTGAAGGTACAGTAAAAGAATTATTGCCGAATACGCAGTTTACAGTTGAACTGGACAATGGGCACAAAGTATTGGCTTATCTATCTGGCCGAATGCGTAAATATTACATTCGTATTTTGCTTGGTGATCGGGTCCGTGTTGAGATGACCCCTTATGATTTAACTCGTGGTCGCATTACATATCGGTATCATCGCAATCGAGCAAGTCATTCTCGGGGTAGATAGTTTTCAATTGTCCTGATACTCCCTTCATCTATTTCGCATATTTCACATTGATATAGATTTTAAAAAGCCTATAGCTGTTGCTATAGGCTTTTTTTGTGTTTCTTTAGGGTGCGACGCACTTTGCTAATAATGTAAGCAAAGTAGAGAGCGTCAAAAAGTGTGACGCACCTGGGAATGTCTCTTATGCGTGTGAAACGACGTAACTAACCCAATCTCGAATTTGGTAAGTTTTGACTATCTTGCCACCCGCGTGGGAAACGGCCGTTTCCACATCCCCCATCTGCGGCTCAATAATCCCACTCAATACCAACTTCCCATCTTGCGCCACATACGACATTAAATCATCATTATCAAACAGCGAAATAATCACCGGAGCCAAAATGTTCACCACCACAATATCCCATGGCTTCTCATTGATTTCATCCAATGTCGCTTGTTGCGTTTCAATTTGGGTATCCACCTGATTTTGCTCTGCATTGGCAATTGTAGTTTTTACCGCCAATTCATCCGTATCAAACGCCAAAATTGGTTTCGCGCCCATTTTCACGGCTGCTATCGCCAAAATACCCGACCCTGTGCCTACATCTAGCAATGTGTTCCCAGATTGGACTAATTCTTCCAAAGCTTGCAAACACATCTGCGTTGTTGGGTGCAAACCCGTGCCAAACGCCATACCAGGGTCCAGGGTCAGCACAACATCATTAGCACGTATGCCATCAGCTTCCTCTGTGGCTGCTTCTGCATCCAGCCAACTAGGCTGAATCCAAACTCGCTGCCCAATCCGAAACGGCCGATAATGTGTTTTCCACGCATTTGCCCAATCTTGTTCCTCAAGTTTGTGGAAGGTTGGTGGTGGAATCGGATACATACGCCCCATGTGGTAGAGAATTTCTTCGATTCGCTGTCGTTTTTCAGGGGTATCTTCGGTTTCAGGGAGATAAATCTTGACGGTAACGGCCGTTTCCAACGCATCCGGGTCCAAAGAAGACATATCACCCAACTGCTCTAAAGCCACACCGTCATTGTAGGCAAACGGCCGTAACGCTTCCGCCACAGCCTCAGCCCCTTCCCCATCTGTAATTACACTCACTTCAAGCCAATACATAGTGAAACCAACTTCTTTTATTAATCACACAAAGGCGCAAAGTCGCTAAGATTTTTTCCCTTTGCAACTTTGCGCCTTTGCGCGAGACTTTTCTATCTCTGATATTCTTAACTAACGGCCAAACATATCGCCAAAAGCATCTTTCAACGAATCCAGAATCCCACGTTCCTTTTGCGGCACAACATCCTTGCCCAACGTTTCTGCAAGCTGTTGGAATAAATCACGTTGTACATCTGTCAAATGAGGCGGAATCGAAACCTGAATAATGACATGCTGATCACCACGTCCCATAGATTGCCCGCGCCCAGTGCGATCCAGGCGTGGCACGCCTTGACCACGCAAATGGAATGTCTTACCAGCCTGCGTACCTGCGGGAATGGTCATCGCTTCCTCACCATCCAGCGTTGGTACCATTATTTCATCACCTAATGCAGCCTGTGCCACATTAATTTGCAAATTCAACCACACATCATCGCCACGTCGCTGGAAAAACTTGTGCTTTCTCACATTCAGCACCACAAACAGATTTCCAGGAGGACCACCATCAACACCAGGGCCACCTTCACCTGTCAGACGAATCTGCGTATCATTATCAACACCTGCCGGAACTTTCACCTTAATCGTGCGGGTTTGCTGAATCTGTTTGCGACCATGACACGTTTTACACGGGTCTTTTATAATTTCACCGCTGCCCTGACATTCAGGACAAGTCGTGACATTCACAAACGACCCCAAAATAGATTGTTGAACGCGTCGCACTTCACCAGAACCGGTACAAGTTGGGCAAACAATCGGATTGCTACCAGCTTCAGCGCCACTGCCATGGCAGGCATGGCAAATTTCTGGTCGCCGTACTTCAATATCTTTTTCAATACCAAAAACAGCCTCTTCAAACGAAATTGTTAAATCGTAACGCAAATCTGCGCCACGACGCGGCCCACGCCGACGCCGACGCGTTGACCCAAAACCACCGCCGCCCCCAAAAAACTCTTCAAAAATATCTGCAACGCTGCCAAAACCGCCTTCAAAACCAGAAAAGCCTGTGCCACCATTTTGAAAACCAGCATGACCCAAGCGATCATAACGCGCTCGTTTGTCATCATCCGACAACACTTCATACGCCTCGCTGATCTCTTTGAAACGTTCAGATGCATCCGCTTCCTTGTTCACGTCAGGATGATACTGCCGTGCAAGACGCCGGTACGCCTTTTTCATTTCACTTTTGTTCGCGTTTTGGGTTACCCCTAGAACTTCGTAATAATCTCGTTTGTTATCAGCCATATAACACACACAAGCGGGCAGTGACAAATAACCCAAGTGCCCAGGCACTAATCATTGTCACTGACCGCATCTGAATCGAATAAAATTTACGCGTCGCTAAATTCGCCTTCGATCACATCTTCGTCAGAACCTGCACTGTCACCATTCGGAGCCGCACCATCGCCACCTGGTGTCTCACCTTGTTGGTACATGGCCGCGCCTGCTTCCTGAATAACAGCTTGTAATTGTTCAGTGGCAGCTTGCATTGCGGCGGCATCGCCACCTTCAAGTGCCGATTTTAATGCATCAACCTGGCTTTGAATGGCAGCTTTTTTATCTTCTGGCAATTTGTCGCCATTTTCAGACAAGAATTTTTCGGCGCTATAAACAGACGAATCTGCCATATTCTTGGCTTCAACCGCCTCTTTGCGCTTCGAATCTTCAGAAGCATATTGCTCAGCATCCTGAACCATCTTTTCGATTTCATCATCTTGCAAACCGCTTGATGGAATAATTTGCATTGCCTGTTCGCGGCCAGTTGCTTTGTCTTTAGCGGTGACATTTAAAATACCGTCTGCGTTAATGTCAAACGTCACTTCAATTTGCGGAACGCCGCGCGGTGCTGGCGGAATACCATCTAAAATAAAGCGTCCCAGGCTCTTGTTGTCAGCTGACATCGGCCGTTCACCTTGTGTTGTGTGAATTTCAACCTGAGTTTGTCCATCAGCAGCAGTTGAAAAGACCTGGCTTTTCTTGGTAGGAATCGTTGTGTTACGTTCGATTAACGGCGTAGCCACGCCACCCAATGTTTCAATGCTCAGGGTCAATGGTGTCACATCTAGCAGCAACACATCTTTCACATCACCACCCAACACACCAGCTTGAATAGCTGCACCAACACCGACCACCTCGTCAGGATTGACACCTTTATGCGGTTCGCGGTTGAAGAATTTCTTGACAGCTTCCTGAATGGCTGGCATACGGGTCATACCACCAACCAACACAACCTGTGTAATCTCGTTCAGGTCTAAGCTGGCATCTTTCATCGCTTGACGGCATGGTTCGATAGAGCGTTTGATCAAGTCATCAGCCAATTGTTCATATTTGGAGCGGGTTAGCGTCAAATTAAGATGCTTCGGACCGCTGGCATCTGCTGTGATGTATGGCAGGTTCAATTCGGATTGCATGGTTGTGGACAGCTCGATTTTTGCTTTTTCAGCCGCTTCACGCAAACGTTGTAACGCCTGCCGATCACTGCGCAGGTCTATGCCCTGGTCCATTTTGAACTGCTCGGCTGCCCAATCCACAATTTTCAAGTCGAAGTCATCACCACCGAGAAAGGTATCACCGTTGGTTGATTTCACTTCAAAAACACCATCACCTACTTCTAGAATGGAAATATCGAAGGTACCACCACCCAGGTCGTATACTGCAATCATTTCATCTTTATCGCTACCTAA
>QQUD01000756.1 GCA_008501785.1 Chloroflexota bacterium | reverse complement strand
GTCAACAATCAACGGACAACGGACAACAGACCACGCCGGATCATTCACAATTCACAATTAACAATTCACAATTAATATTTCTCCCCTCCGATTGGCCCAAAATCGCACAAGAACCAACTCACAACCTAACCAACCTAAACACCCCAAACAGCCTCGCCTACGTCATCTACACCTCCGGCTCCACCGGCAAATCCAAAGGCGTCATGATCGAACATCGCAACCTGGTCAACGCCTATTTCGCCTGGGCAGATGCTTACGACCTGCACACCGTTCGTTCGCATTTGCAAATGGCAAATTTCACCTTCGACGTCTTCTCCGGTGACTTGGTGCGGGCACTGCTTTCTGGTGGCAAGCTAGTGCTGTGCCCACGCGAATGGCTGCTGGCTCCCGAAAAATTAGTCGCGCTCATGCAAGAACAGGCTGTCGATATTGCCGAATTTGTGCCGGTGGTGCTGCGCCATTTGATGCAATATCTTGCAGAAAACAAGCTTGACCTGAGTTTCATGCGGCTGCTGGCCTGCGGTTCTGATAACTGGTACGTGGGCGAGTACAAAAAATTCTTGCGTTTCTGCGGCCCCAACACCCGGCTGATCAACTCCTTTGGCCTCACCGAAGCCACCATTGACAGCTGCTACTTTGAAAGCGACCTGCTCAACCTCGCTACCGAACAAGTCGTGCCCATCGGACGGCCGTTTTCCAACATGCAGCTATACATCCTCGACAGCCAACAGCAGCCCACTCCTATTGGTGTCCCCGGCGAACTTTATGTCGGCGGCGCGGGCGTGGCGCGAGGTTATCACAATCGGCCTAAGTTGAATGCAGAACGGTTTGTTTCGATAGCCATTAACCGCAATCCATTAGCCAACAACGGACAACGGATTACGGACAACGGACAACAGTCAACGGACAACAGTCAACGGACAACTCTCTACCGCACCGGCGACCGTGCCCGCTGGCTCCCCGATGGTAACGTCGAATTTCTAGGGCGCATTGACCATCAGGTGAAGATTCGCGGGTTCCGTATTGAGCTGGGGGAAATCGAAGCTGTTTTGAAAGAGCATTCGGCTATTCGGCAGATTGCGGTGATGCCGATGGCTGCCACAGCGAGAGACAAACGGCTTGTCGCTTATGCCGTTACCAATTTGGACGATCAGCCAACAACCGGTGCGCTGCGTCGCTTTGTGCAAGAACGGCTGCCAGACTACATGGTTCCGTCTGCCTTTATCCTGCTCGATGAAATGCCCCTGCTTGCCAGCGGCAAGGTGAACCGGCGGGCGCTGCCTGCCCCTGATTGGTCCCAGCGTGATTTGGAAAACGCCTACGTCGCGCCGCGCACACCAGTCGAAGAGATGCTGGCTGAGATTTGGTCATTCGTGTTGGGTGTCGAGCAGCCAGGGATTCACGACAATTTCTTTGAACTGGGTGGGCATTCTTTGTTGGCAACCCAGCTTGTCTCTCGGATTCGTGATGGCTTTGATATTGCCTGTCCTTTGCGCACGATTTTTGAAGCACCCACCATTGCAGCGCTGGCCGAACAGGTTGAAATTGCGCAACGAACTGAAACCGGCACACAAGCCCCCCCAATCGAACCCGTTTCACGCGATCAAGAACTGCCGCTTTCATTCGCGCAGCAGCGCCTCTGGTTCCTGGACCAGCTTGAACCAAACAGCCCGTTTTACAATATCCCTGAAGCGATGCGGTTTACCGGTGAGCTGGACATGACTGTACTCGCTCAAAGCTTGAATGAAGTCATTCGGCGTCACGAATCACTGCGCACAACCATAAACACGGTGGATGGACGGCCGTTTCAAAACATCCACCCCGAGCTAACGATAACGATACCCGTTGTCGATATTAGCCACTTAATAGAAGCTGAACGGGAGGCGCAAGCCACCCAACTGGCACAGGAGGAGGCAAAACGGCCGTTTTCCCTCGCCACCGGTCCTCTTCTTCGCGCCACACTGGTACGTTTGGCGGAAAACGACCATATCATCTTACTCACCGTGCATCACATCGTCAGCGATAACTGGTCATCGAACGTGCTCATTCAGGAAGTGGCAGTTTTGTATGAGGTGTTTAGTAACGGCCGTTTCTCCCCCCTCCCCGAACTCACCATCCAATACGCCGACTTTGCTCACTGGCAGCGCAATTGGCTCCAGGGAGACGTGCTGGACAGTCAACTTGGCTTTTGGAAAGACCAGCTCAGCAGCAGTCCAGCACTGCTCGAACTCCCAGCAGACCGTCCACGTCCCGCCGTGCAAACCTTTGCCGGTGACTATCTGCCCTTCACCCTTTCCGCAGAACTGACTCATCAAATCAAAATGCTGTGCCGTCAAGAAGGCGTCACGCCTTTCATGCTGCTGTTGGCCGCATTCCAAACCTTGCTGCACCGGTACAGCGGGCAGGAGCGTATCAACATCGGCTCCCCCATCGCCAACCGCAACCGCGCCGACATCGAAGGACTCATTGGTTTCTTTGTCAACACCCTCGTTTTCACCAGCGACTTTGCCAGGACACCTACCTTCCGCGAATTTTTGCAACAAGTACGGGAAACAGCATTAGGCGCTTATGCCCATCAAGACCTGCCATTCGAAATGATAGTTGATGCCGTGCAGCCGGAGCGCAACTTGAGCCACAGCCCGCTGTTCCAGGCCATGTTTGTCACCCAAAACGCCCAGCAAACCCAGCAATCACAACAGCTGCCCGACCTGACCATTCGCCCGGTAGAAGCTCACAGCGGCACCGCCAAGTTTGACCTGACGCTGTTCATGCTCGAAGATGACCAGTTCAGCGGCGCATGGGAATTTAACACCGATCTATTTGATCGCAGCACCATCGAGCGCATGGTGGGACACTTTGAAACATTGCTAGATGGCATTGTTGCTGACCCAGACCAACCGGTGGCTACCCTGCCTATTTTGACTGAACCTGAATTGCACCAACTGCTGGTTACTTGGAACAACACAGACACCCCCATTCCCGATCACCTGTGTGTCCATCAACTGTTTGCAGCACAGACGGCCCAGACGCCCAACGCCGTTGCCGTTCGCTTCCAAACTCAACAGCTTACCTACGCTGAACTCAACGCCAAAGCCAATCAACTCGCACACCATCTGCAAGCCCAAGGCATCGGCCCAGAAACATTGGTCGGCGTCTGCATGACCCGCACCCCTGACCTGATCGTGGCGCTGCTGGGCACACTCAAAGCTGGCGGCGCATACATCCCCATCGATCCCACCTACCCCAGCGAACGCATCAAATTCATGATTGAAGATGCGCAGCCGCAGGTGATTATTGCGGATGAAGCTATCAGCTGTCAGCTGTCAGCTATCAGCCAGGGAAACAAAAAACAAAAAACAGAAAACGGAAAACAAAAAACGACGCCTCATTCACAATTAACAATTAATAATTCACAATTAATAATTCTCCCCTCCGATTGGCCTCAAATCACCCACTACCCCGTCACCAATCCCAAAACAGAAATTTCTCCTGACAATCTCGCCTACGTCATCTACACATCCGGCTCCACCGGCAGGCCGAAGGGAGCCATGTTAGAACATCGCGGGGTGGTGAACTACCTGACTTGGTGCCAGCAGGCATATCCCGTTGACAAAGGGAATGGGTCGCCGGTTCATTCTTCGATCTCATTTGATTTGACTGTGACCAGTCTGTTTGCGCCGCTGGTTTCCGGGCAATGTGTGCATCTGCTGCCCGAGGAAGTTGGTATCGAACTATTGGCTGATGCTTTGCGTGAAAATGACAATTACAGCCTGGTCAAAATTACCCCGGCACACCTTGAACTTCTCAGCCAACAGCTTTCACCGGATCAGGTCGCTGGCAAAACACACGGCTTCATCATCGGTGGCGAAAATCTGCTGATGGAAAAGCTGGTCTTTTGGCAACAAAATGCACCAAACACAGTGCTCGTCAACGAATATGGCCCCACCGAAACGGTTGTCGGCTGCTGCATTTACCAGGTGCTTTCCGATGATACAGGCGTGGGGTCTGTTCCTATCGGCCAACCCAATATCAACACAAAGCTGTATATCCTCGACAACCATATGCAGCCGGTTCCCATTGGTGTACCGGGAGAGCTGTACATTGGTGGGGTTCAGGTGGGGCGTGGGTATTTGAATCGGCCGGAATTGACAAAGGAAAAGTTTATTGCGCTGCCCGAAAGCTGTGAGCCGTT
>QQUD01000426.1 GCA_008501785.1 Chloroflexota bacterium | reverse complement strand
CAGGTACAACTGATGGAGTCGGAAGGGTGGGAGGCTGTGCGAATACGGCCGTCTCGCATTACCGGGCAGCAGGGATTAGGAAGCAGTGATGCGCTCAATGGTTGATGTGCAGTTAAACAATATTTGACAGCAATTTCCGGCAGAACCATCCCCTTTGGTCGCACTCAAAGGGATAGATATATCCATTGCACCTGGTTCCTTTGTGAGCATTGTAGGGGTAAGTGGTTGTGGTAAATCAACGCTGTTGCAGTTGGTTGCTGGCCTGCAAGCGCCCGCTCGTGGTGAGGTGTTTTTGGCGGGGAAACGGCCGTTTTTCCTACGTCAGCAAAAAAAGATTGGGTGGATGTCGCAACAAGCGGCGCTGCTGCCGTGGCGCACCGCGCGGGAAAATATACAGCTCCCGCTGCAAGTAAATCGCAAACTACAGGCCCGTGATGC
The DNA here is from genome assembly GCA_008501785.1 of Chloroflexota bacterium. The sequence continues at coordinate 3,758 of QQUD01000426.1, read as the reverse complement.
GATTTCTCCTGATGAACTGCTGCAAATAGTGAAGCTGCATGAATTTGCAGATGCTTATCCGCACACGCTTTCTGGTGGGATGCAGCAGCGCGTCGCGCTGGCGCGAACATTGGCAATTGGTGCGTCACTGTGGTTGATGGATGAACCATTTGCTGCATTAGATGAATTGACGCGAGAATCGTTAACGGATGAACTGCTGACGCTGTGGCAGCAGTTTCGACCAACGGTGCTGTGGGTCACGCATAATTTGATCGAAGCGGTGCGATTGTCGGACCGCATCATTGTGTTGTCACCGCGCCCTGGCCAGGTTGTGGGTGATGTGTCGCTGTCGCTGCCGCGTCGGCGTGACGATACGAGTCCGGCATTTCAGGCGGTCGTGCGCCAGGTGCGTTCGATTTTGCGGGGTGCGGGTTGATGGGTACGGAGGCTGGGTTACAAAAGAAGTGGAAGGTTTTTGGACGCGGATTGACGCGTATGAAAGTGGATAGGAAGCAAAATTATAAAGATAAGTTGGGTGGCGTTGGCATTGTGGTGGGGGTGATGATGGTTTGGGAAACGGCCGTTTATCTAACCAAAACCCCCATCTATATCATGCCTGCGCCGTCATCTATTTTGAAATATTTGGTAGCGCATTGGTGGTCACTATGGGGAGCTGGAATGGTGACGCTGGCGGAAGCGGTGTCGGGCTTGGTGCTGGGAACGGCCGTTGGTCTGATGCTTGCTGTTCTGATTAATTTTTGGCAGCGGTTAGAACAAGGCATCATGTCACTGGCGCTGCTGATTAAATCGACGCCCATCATCGCTATTGCACCGATATTGACCATTTGGCTGGGGTTTGGTCCCGCGCCAAAGGTAATTATCACAGCGCTGCTCACATTTTTCCCCGTGCTGATCAATGCATTGAGTGGTTTTCGCTCAGTAGACCCGGCGATGTTGGATTTGATGCGTTCGCTCAATGCGACACCGCAGGAGATTTTTGTGCATGTGCGTTGGCCTGGAGCACGGCCGTTTTTGTTTGCTGCGTTACGTGTGGTAGCTCCGTTGGCGATGATTGGTGCTGTTGTGGCTGAATGGATGGGGGCGTCTACTGGGTTAGGTCGACAGATGTGGCTGGCGTATACAAATTTGAATATGCCAGCGCTGTTTGCGGCGGTGTTTGTATTGACGGTGCTGAGTACGGCCGTTTACCAGCTTGTAATTCGAATGGAACGCCGAACACTCTTTTGGCAGAGAAATCACGAATAAGACGAATAGGCGAATTGGACGAATACAGAGGTGCGTTGCCCTTTCCTATGTGCGTCGCACCTGAACAAGAAGTAAAAAAGGAATAAGCGAAGAACGATGTTGAAGCGAATAGGTACGACTTTATTTATTTTATTGATTGGCTTGGGAACAGTTGGTTGCCAAGCCTCAAAACCATCGGAAATGAAGCAGATGACGTTTATGGCAGGGTTTAAGCCGCAAGCGAATTTGCCTTTTGTTGGTGCGTATGTGGCTCAAGAAAAAGGGTATTTCACAGCAGAAGGACTCGAAGTGACTATTGAGCATTCGGCTGGTGGTGGAGAGCATTTACAGCTCTTGTCGGCGGGCAAGATTCATGTAACGACACAAGATGCGGCCGTTTTGCTGCAGCGGCGTGCCAGTCCCGGATTGCCTTTAGTATCGTTGGCGCTTGTCGGACAGCGCGGCCAACAAGCATTTGTGGCACTGGCTGATTCGGGAATTGAGTCTCCCAAAGATTGGGTAGGGCATCGTGTGGGTTTTAAGGGAACCCCCCCGCCTGATTTATTTGCTATTTTAGAAGCAAACGGTGTCAACGAGAGCGATATTGAATTAGTGAATGTTGGGTTTGATCCGCGTGTGCTGACAGAAGGCCAGATTGATATATACCCTGTATTTAAGTCGAATGAACCTAATTTAATTCGTGGCTGGGGATACGACTTGAAAATGTGGGATGCGGCAGATTTTGGGGTGCCAACGCTGGGGCTAGCATATGTGACCAGCGAGGCGCTGATTTTTGAAGAACCTGAAATGCTGCAAGGGTTTATGAATGCCGTCATGCAAGGTATTGCATTTGCGCATGATAATCGCGAGGAGGCTGCTGAGATTGTGATGCAATATGCTGGCGAAGATGCCGACCCAGATCACATGCGTTTTATGTTAGATACTGAGTTTGTGGATTATGAATCAGCAATGACAGTCGAAAATACCCCTGGTTGGCAAACATTAGGACAATGGCAAGCGCTTCACGACATGTTGGTAAGATATGATGCAATTTCGACTCTCATTAATGTTGAAGATGCATTTACAACGCAATTTTTAGAGAAATAATGACGACCTGGGCAATCATTCCGGTTAAAACATTGCACCTTTCCAAAAGCAGATTGGCACCATACCTTTCCCCGCGAGAAAGGGCTGTATTGATGCGCGGCTTATTAAATCGGTTGTTGCAGGTTTTGAGAAAAGTGCCGCAAGTTGATGGCATTGTGGTTGTTAGTCGAGATCAAGCGGTTAACCAGATTGTGGCTCAGCATGACGTGCATTTTGTTGCAGAAAATGAGGGGGTTGGGTTGAATGAAGCGGTTAATCTAGGTCGGTCGTATGCTGTGGCTCAGGGAGCTACAGCAATTTTGATTATGCCGGCGGATTTACCCTATGTAACGCTTGCAGATGTTGGGGCATTGTGGGGCGAAACGGCCGTTATCTCTCAGCAATGCGCCATCATTTGTAGTGACCGTCACCAAGAAGGAACCAACGCATTGCTGTTGCCTGCTACCGTACCTTTTCAGTTCCAATATGGGCTACAAAGTTTCCAAAAGCATTGCCGTGAAGCTGAGAGGTTGCACTTAACGGTGCAAGAAGTCGTTATTCCTGGGTTGCAGTTTGATTTAGATACGTTGCAGGATTGGGAATTGTTTAAAGAGCAAAAGCTAATTTGCGGACCTGTTAGCTAGCTGTGTGCTTCTAGACAGATGACACCATCTGCCCCAACAACAGCATTGTGCTGAATGTGAGGAGGCAAATCAAGTCGATCTCCTGGACGTAAAACGGTTGGTTCTCCCACAATAGGAAAGCCAAACGTAATTGATCCAGATACAACATAAACGACCTTATGAAAGTCGTGTTCATGTGCGGGATAAACATCATGCGGATCATTTGCCCAACGAAAAGGTGTCAACCCTTCTTTTTCAAATAATTGGCGTAGTTGACCCTCAGTTGGTGCTTTTTCTTGGTCCCATTTCTTGATTTGAATAATGTTTGTTGTCATTTGGTCTCTCCGTAACCCGGCTGCTACTTTTTAAAATATACGTGAGCTTGCGTGTCTATGCAACCGGTTTGTTGTTAAAATAGGACTAATTGAATAGTGAATCATGGGTGAATAAGGAGAATTTATGCCTCGGTTGACAAAAATTTATACCCGAAAGGGTGATGATGGGATGACAAGTCTGGGAGGTCGCCAACGAGTTCCTAAAGAATCTGCACGGATTTGTGCCTATGGGACGGTTGATGAACTCAATTCACATATTGGTGTGGCAGTTGCGCATGGGCTTGATCAGAAATTGAATGATGCTTTGTTGATTATTCAAAATGAGTTGTTTCATTTGGGTTCAGATTTGTGTTTTATTGAAGCAGATAAGGAAAAGTATCAACTGCCGCAAATTGAAGAGAAACATGTTAACCGGTTGGAAGCGTTGATTGATGAGCTAACGGCCGTTATCGGTCCCCTCGAAAACTTCATTCTGCCTGGCGGCTCAGTT
>QQUD01000224.1 GCA_008501785.1 Chloroflexota bacterium | reverse complement strand
CTGTACCGTATTTTAACCCGTACCCAAAGATGCGGTCCATGCCAATGTGGGCCAGCCAGATGAGGCCGAGTTGGAGGGCGAATGGTGCATTGATTAGGAAGGAAAGCAATATCAAGAGTGCGGGCAGCGGATAGGTGTGGAAGATGTTGTAGAGGATGCTGCCAACTTGTTTGTTGATGGTGTATCCGAGCATGGCTAAGTCGGGTGCGAGCAGCAGCAGGACAAAGGTCCACCAGCTAAAATTGGATAGGGCGTAGAGGGTAACGGCCGTTCCCAACACCGTCAATCCCTCAATTCTCAATAGCAATCCGGGCATACTCATTTTTTGTGCAGTTGTTTGATTCATGATTCTTATCACCAAGACTAATGTTGTAAACCTTCAAGACTAATAATATTAGTTTTTAATGATTTTGTCAACCCCTAAATTTCGTTGAATAGGTGCGACGCACTTTCTGAAGTGCGTCGCACCTGGCTGACATACAAATTTGGCGAGAAATAGTGATTCCGCTACACTCAAAATTGGAGGTTGACTATGCCAATCATCATTTTCGGAACACGTGGCCGTACAGTTACAGATTCAACAGGATCACCCACAACCAGCGTTTGCAATCAATGCGGAAATGTCGTTTCCCTGCAACCAGTTCGTCAGAAACGATATTTCTCTCTCTTTTTTATACCGATTATCCCATTGGAAAAAGGGAAGCCTGCCTTTAAATGTCCTGAATGCAAAGCGCTATACCATCGCAGCGAGTAAAAAACCAATCAGGAGTGTGCATAAAAATGAGCGAGTCGAATCAATCCATTCAAGCCCTTGGGCCACATGATGGCAATGGTCATCAGTTTGTGTGTTATGCAGATTGTTGTTCAGGAATACCAGATGCGCCTCACGAAGAAACATTTGCCGCCGTCAACAATGTTGTGGCGCGGCTGCAACCACAGCCAGAGTTTATTTGCTTTCCCGGTGACGAAATTAAGGGGCTAACTGCCAATGAAAAGACCCTACACGAACAATGGCGTTATTGGTTTGAGCTTGAAATGAAGTGGCTCGATAAGGAGAATATTCCACTTTATCACACAACAGGGAACCATACAGTCTACGATTCAGTCAGCGAAGCCGTTTTCCGTCAGGTATTGTCTCATTTACCTCAAAATGGACCATCTGGTGAAGAAGGTCTGACCTATTATGTGCGTCGTGATGATCTATTGTTAATCTTTGTCAACACATTGTCCTTGGCTCTCGGCGGTGAAGGTAGGGTAGAATCGGTATGGCTTGATCAGACACTAAGTGACCATGCTGATGCGAAATATAAACTTGTCTTTGGTCATCATCCGGTTTATTCGGTAAATGGATTTTCGGGGATTTGCCAGCGTGATATTGACCCTGAAGACGGCCGTAAATTTTGGGAAGTGTTAACTCGTCATAACGTGTTAGCCTATATGTGCAGCCACATTTTGGCATTTGATGTACAAGTTCATGAAGGTGTTCTGCAAATCCTGACTGGTGGGGCGGGAACTATACACAGAATGCCGGAAGGCATTGAATATCTCCATTGTGTGCAGGCAGCAATTGATAACAACGGCTTAAAGTATCAGGTCTTGGATACTTCAGGTGAAATTAGGGAATGGCTAAAATGGCCGTTACATATTTCTGCTTCTACAACCTGGGATCAATGGGAAAATGGAGATGCCTACAACTTGAGGGGCATTGATGAGAGTGAAGACGCATCAGAGCAGTTTGTCGTTTGGCGTTTTTCTGGTATTTGTGACCTGGCAAATGATGGTGAAGCGCAAACTTTATTATGTGGATGGCATTCCACGCAAGATTTAGCCCCTTTTTGGATTGGACTGCGCGGAAAAGAAAATCGTCTGTGCATTTTATTGAGTCCTGAACCAGGTCGCAGTCCACATCTGTGGCGAGGGCCAACCCTTTCACCTGATAAACCTTTTGAAATACAAATTGGCATTCATACCGGAATGGGACCGGGCGGATTGCTTTGGAGATGGCATGATTCAGCGCCCTGGTCATCTTTGATCGGGGCATCGCCGTGGGGAGCAGAACGATTGACCTGGCCTACGCATTGGCATATTGGATACGGTCAGTATGGCTTAGGCAGCAGTTCTTTTCGTGGTACAAATTTAAAAGTAACTGGACACATTCAGGTTTTGCATCTTCAAGAAAATGAAGGATGATTCAGAAATATTAAACGCAGATTGCGCCGATTTATTTAATTACTCTTTTAAATCGGTATTATCTGCATGAGAATTAGCGCAATCTGCGTTTGATTTCCCTGAAACTTTCAAAAGGTTCATTGGCCTGGTAATTAGTTTCCGGGGATATACACGTTTTTTTGAAACCGTGTATTTAGCGAAACTATAAAGTTGAATTGGTAAGCGAGTAAAAAATTTATGTGGATTACAAAAGTAATAACCGGAAAATGTCCTCATTGTTTGCAGGGAGCTATCTTTTCTTCATTTTTACGGATGAATGAACATTGCCCGGTATGCGGCATCAAGTTTGAACGAGAGGCTGGATACTTCTTGATGGCCATTTTTATTGGCTACATTTTGAGTTTTGTGATTGTGGTGCCTGTGTTGTTGGTGTTGTATTGGATTGTTGCCCTTTCGATTTGGGGCTATGTGATTGCGGCGGCGGTGACGTTGAGCGTGGCGGCTCCGTTTATTTTTAGATACGGCCGTATTATCTGGCTGCACATAGACGAACTGCTTGACCCCCGCATTACAGAAGCCGACAAAAAAGGCGAACAACTGCCGCCACATGGCATCGATCTGATGCTCACCCACGAAAACGAAGAGTCTGATCATTGGTATGAACGCAAAACGGCCGATTCATCCCCCTCTTCATCATCTTCCCGGAAGCTATAAACTACCAGCCCCGGAACAAACCAACACTCAGCTTCCGGGAAGATTTGAGTGTTCCCCTTATTGCCCGACCCAGAAATTACAATTAATCAATCACTTCTTCACAATTTCTAAATAGTTTACAGGTATCCTCAAATTGTTCGTTTGGAACGACAGAAAATTTGGCAAGAATGATTGAACTCTGAATGAAACCTCAATCAGTTCCACACAATTTATAAACAACTTTTCTGTAACTTGATAAGCAATATCACGGTTTTTTCTAAACAAGGAACCGCAAACACATTTAAGGAGATTTGTAAATGTTAATTTCAAGAAAATTGTTATACATGGTACTCGGTGGATTCATGGCCTTGGCGTTGACGTTTGGCGCCTATGCGACCTTTGCTCAAACAGATGATGGTAGCGATGATGGAGCCAATCCCCCAACAGGTCCAGGGTTTGGTAATCGTGGAGACCGTCAGGGTTTTGATGGTGAAAGACCTGATCTGACTGACCAAAATGAACTGCTTGCTGAAGCTTTGGGTGTCACGGTTGAAGAATTGCAAGCGGCTCGTGAAGCTGTCCGTGTTGCGGCCATTGAACAAGCTGTTGCAGATGGTGATCTGACTCAGGAACAGGCTGACGAAATTCTTTCCAATGAAAATGGACGTCGTGGTGGCAAACGTGGGGTACCAGGACGCGAAGGCAATGATGAGTTGTTGGCTGAAGAGCTTGGTGTCACGGTTGAAGCACTTGAAGCAGCTCGTGAAGAAGTACAGGCAGCCCGTGTAGCTGAAATGATTGAAGCTGGTGTAATGACGCAAGAACAGGCTGATATGATGGAAGCGCAGCGAGCTGTTCGCAGCTATCTTGACACAGACGCAATCAGTGAAGCGATGCAAGATGCGTATGAAGCTGCCATTGAGCAGGCCCTAGCTGATGGCGCCATCACTCAGGAACAGGCGGATCAAATGTTGGAAAATATGCCAACATTTGCCCCTGGCCAAGGTGGACGTGGCGGTCATCGTGGTGGTCCACGAGGTGGTGGTCCGCGAGGTGGTGGTGCCCAGGGGGGATTTGGTCAGGGCAGCTCATTTGGTAATCAATCTGCACCTTTGGATGGGCAGGATGCATAAAATTTAAAATTTATTGATTTTGTAAAAAAGGCCTGATGGTTAAATGACCATCAGGCCTTTTTGTCTAATGCCCCATTGACTTACTGACCCCTATTTCTTATATTTGAGTTTTAAAGTTATCGGTAAAATTGTGATGGATTTGGTTTTGGGTAGTACGCAGTAACAGAACTTCCACTATTATGAAAAAAATATTGTTGATTGATGAT
>QQUD01000528.1 GCA_008501785.1 Chloroflexota bacterium | reverse complement strand
GCACGCTCGTCGTGACCTACGGTTTATTGAAACCTACCCAGCCGACGATTCGGATGATGTAGCGGAATCCGTTTTGTCGTTTGTAACAGAGCACGCTTCCGATCATCCTATCTACTTTTCGGACCGATTAGATGTGTTAGCTGATGCTGGATTTGACTTGGCACCAGTCCGTCTTGGACCATTGAGGGCCTACAAAATGCAGGGTCAATAGGTTTTTATGGGGTTGACATCACCGGTAGGGGCGTACCCTTGTGGTCGCCCTCGACTGGGCGGGTACAAGACCCGCCCCTACAATTGGCAATTCCCCGCGAAATCCCAAAGAGCCAAAATTCAGAACTGAATGAGATGGTCAAAGTGAGAACTGTATGAAGTCAAAGTTTGATTTATTAGTTATTGGCGAGATTAATCCCGACATTATCTTACGCGGCGCAGATGTTGTACCGGCTTTTGGTCAGGTAGAAAAGTTGGTGGAAGAAGCCGAGCTGACGATTGGCTCATCTTCTGTGATTACGGCTTGTGGGGCGGCGCGACTGGGGCTTAAGGTGGCATTTGTGGGGGTAGTGGGGGATGATCTATACGGCCGTTACATGCTCAACGCCATGCAAAAACGAGGCATCGACACCACTCACTGCATCATTGACCCGACTTTACAAACTGGCTTCACCGTTATCCTGGCAAAGCTGGATGGAGATCGAGCCATACTCACTTTTTCTGGCACTATGGCTGCCTTGCAGCCGCAGCAGGTCAATCGTGACCTATTGGCACAGTCGCGCCATCTGCATGTGGGCAGCTACTTCCTGCTCGATAACCTGCGTGCTGGACTCCCTGATCTGTTTGCTGCCGCCCAGGCCCAGGGCATGACCACATCTTTGGATACCAACTGGGATCCACAGGAGCAGTGGCAAATCAGCTCAATTCTGCCCCATTGTGATGTGCTGCTGCCCAATGAGACCGAAGCAAAAAAGCTAGCTGGCAATGACAACCTGGAAATGGCTCTGACGAAGCTGGCGAAAATTGTGCCTACGCTGGCGGTGAAGTGTGGAGCCGAGGGTGGGTTGGGTCAGCAGGCAGACGAGGTGGTGCGGTTACGGCCGTTTTCCGTTGAAATCGTAGACACGGTTGGTGCAGGTGACTCTTTTAATGCAGGATTTTTATACGGTTTTATCAGTCACTGGTCACTCAAACAAAGTTTGCAGTTGGCACTCGCTTGCGGCTCGCTTTCAACCCGAGCCGCTGGTGGCACAGCTGCCCAACCCACGTTAGCAGAAGCATCATCGTAGAGGATTCTTATTATGACACTACAAAACATACTCCCCTGGATTCAATCAGCCCATCAACAAGGCTATGCCATAGCCGCCTTAAATGCCAACACAATGGAACAAATGCAAGCCATCGTCCTGGCTGCGCAGGCTGAAAATGCCCCGGTTATTATTCAGGTAAGTCATCGCGCCTTGCGCTATGTGGGCAGCGGCAATGAAATCCTGGGTCTGCAATACATGGCAGCTATTGGCAGCGTGGCCGCAAACAGCGTTGATGTACCCGTGTCTCTCCATTTGGATCATGCCAATGAGAACGAAGTGTTACAAGCCATTGCACTTGGCTTTACCTCTGTCATGTTTGATGGAGACGAATTTCCATTTGCTGAAAACGTAGCCATCACAAAACGACTTTGCGAGATTGCCCACGCGAATGGCGTCTGTATGGAAGCAGAAATTGGTGAAGTTCCCAAACCAGATGGGGCTAATTTTGATCCGGCCGACATCAATCTTACCATCCCCGATGAAGCAGAAGAATTTGTTAATGCGACTGGTGTTGACCTGTTAGCAATTGCGATTGGATCCGTTCATGGTCTTAAAGACAAGTCTGTTTCGCTAGATTTGAATCGCCTTAAGGCAATCCGGAAATGCGTTGATACGCCATTGGTTCTGCATGGGTCATCTGGGGTCAACAACAACGACATCGCACAAGGCATCAAACTCGGTCTGGCAAAAGTCAACATTGCTACCCAACTGAATAAAACATTTACCTGTGCTGTACGTAAGGTACTGGCTGCCGATAGTGAACTGGTCGATCCGCGTAAATATTTAGGACCGGGTCGTGCTGCCCAAATTGAAGAGACACGTGAACGGTTGCGCTTTGTCGGCGCGTCTGGTAAGGCATAGGTGCAGGGGCAGTTCGCGAACCGCCCTATAGTTGAGAAAAATCATGATTCTTTGTGTGAATTTGAATGCAGCAATTGATAAAACAATTGTTGTGAATGCTTTCAATGTGGGTGAGATTCATCGACCGGAAGTGGTGAAGTTGTTAGCCGGTGGCAAAGGTTGTAACGTGGCGCGGGCACTCAAACAGTTTGATGAAAAGTCTGTTGTCACTGGTTGGGTAGGGGGTACAGCTGGACAGCTTATCGAGAAGAAACTGCAACAAGAAGGTATCGCTGCGGATTTTGTTTATACAGATTTTGAATCGCGAACCTGTACGTCTATTTTGGATAACACAGACCAAACAATGACAGAAATCTACGAGAAGGGGAAGCTCGTTCCGCCTGAGAAAGTGACGGAAATGCTGGCTCGTTTTCGCAATATTGTGGGTGCGTATACGGCCGTTTCTCTCTCCGGCAGCCTTCCCCCCGGTGTGCCATTAGATTTTTACGCTCAACTCATTGAAATTGCCCATGAATTCAATGTGCCCGTGTTTCTTGATAGTAGCGGAGAAGCATTGTTACAGGGTGTGGTGGCAAAGCCATTTCTAATTAAGCCAAATGAGAAAGAAGCAGCAATTCTGGCGAAACGAAAACTAACCACCCCCTCTGATTTTGTGGCCGCAGCGTCAGATATTTCAGCCTGTTATGAGACAATTGTGGTACTGTCGCAAGGGAAAAATGGCGCATTGGCCGCACAAGGAGGGAAGGTGGTGCATGTGAGAAATCCGCAGGTAAAGGCAAAAAGTGCGGTTGGCTCGGGCGATTGTATGTTAGCTGGATTGATAGTTGGTATCACACAAGGGTTTGATTTGATCGAAGCTGTCAAGGTTGGTGTGGCGGCTGGCACGGCGAACACGTTGGTCATCGGTGCTGCCCAATTTTCTAAGAACGATCTCAATGAGATTTTTTCAAATGTTATTGCTGATCATCTGACTTAGTAAGCGTCCAGAGTTAAGTTCCCGGAGTGGAGGCTTTAGCCGGTTCTCACGGCACATGTTCCGGCTAAAGCCTCCACTCCTAAAAGGGAAGTAATTTATAGACGCTCACTTAAAGGAGATATTGGTCTTTCATCCGATTAATTGCGTTAAGTATCTGCGCAGCGCGGTCATCGAGTAATGTTGTCGTCCTACCTGGAAATTATGTTCAACAAGTTCCTGTCGTAACTTGTCATCCGTGAGCAACACCAATGCTTCGTCAGCGGCCGTTTCAATCACCATCGGGGCAACCTGAACCAAATTGTTTTCATCGCGCCCAGCAATCTCAGACCCAAGTGAAACCGCCTGGAATCCTTTGTCTTTGATGTCGGTTGTGTAAACCGGATATTCAAACAGCAAAAAGGGCAGCTTGACGCGCAAGGTTTCCAGCAATTGATTGCCCCACCCTTCCCACAAGCTGGGATAGGTGACAAAATCGGCATACACATAAGTGTCCCACAAGGAGTAGATTTTGTTACCGTTGCGCATTTGGCGACGCCCGCCAACAATGTCTTCGATGAAGAGGGCATCAATACCGGAGTCAGCCACCTTTTGCTTGAGCCCTTTAATGTAAAGGCCAGTTGCATCGTCTTGCGCATATCCGGCGAGTACGAAGACGATGCGGCTGTCTTTGTCAAAAGAACGGCCGTTATACAACCCCTTCTCCTGCAAAACCGCTCGCCGTTCAGGACTACCAAGCGCCTTCACAAAATCAATTGCCAGTTCAATCCCCTTCCGCGCCACAATGCGCGTTGCTTGCAAAATTAAAATGTCGTTGTCCTGCAAGCCAATACGCGCTCGAAAATCTTGATTGTAGTCGTCAGCCAGCCAGGGGTCTTCGTCAAACTCAAACACATTGGGAATAACCGTAGACTCAATCCCTTTGCGTGCCGCTAACTCTTTTTGGGCGAGGCTGTTGATCACGGCATGTTTTGCCAATGGATCGCGCGGTGGTAAATATTTGTCGGCGATGTTAACGGCCGTTGCACACGTCAGCGCCACACCATCCACCCGTTCCCAATAAAAATCGTGGTTGTGTGCCAGCGCTGGAATTTGAAATGTCCGCATTACCCGCGTCACCGCCTCCGCAACGGGGGGACTGGCCGCCACCGACCAAACATTTTGCGGAATCAGAAAATCAATCTTGTTGGCTTCAATAAAATCACTGAATTTCTGTTCCAGCACATCTGTTAGCTGTTCCATTTCAGCTTTAAAGCCCGCTTCATCATAGTCACGCAGTGCGCCAAACATATTACGATTGAGCCGTTTTGCAGCCTCGGTGTGATGGTACATTTCTTTAATCAGCGTGCCATCAACTGTTCCCAAATCGCCTGCACAATAAAACACGCGATGGCCCATTTCCTCTAAAATCTGCCGCCACTTGTCCACTTCCAAAGAAACGCCGTCGGTATGGCCTAATTGATAATGAATAATGCCTATATTTTTCATGGTGATCTACTCCATAATTTTTTTAGATTCAATAAGTTTTTATGGAGTTGACACCAAATGTAGGGGCGGGCCTTGTGCCCGCCCTCTTCAGAAAGGATGGGAGGGCGACCACAAGGGTACGCCCCTACAACTCCACGAAAATTTGGAGATATATGATGTTTTATTTAAATCCGATGCCCCGATTCTTTATCAAAGAAATGAATTTCACTTTGCTTAAATGCTAAATGAATCATTTCCCCTGACTTAATTTTTGGTTGGGGGGATGATACAATTTTCATTAGCTTGTTGTCGAGTTCAATCGCCACAATTTGATGAGAGCCTTGTGGCTCAGCAACCAAACAAGGGGCCGAGATGATCGCATTGTCTGCGTCGACCAGCGCTAGATTTTCGGGACGAATGCCAATCACGAGGTGTTTTTTGTTGTGCGCCTGGAGTCGGGCGGCGACTTCGCCGGTTAGCTCGAATTTGAAATGGGCGTTGGTGAGGTGAGAACGGCCGTTACTCACCGTCAAATCCGCATCCATAAAATTCGTGGGCGGCGTGCCGATAAAATCAGCCACAAAAATATTCGCACTGCGATCATACACATCTTCCGGCGTGCCGATTTGCATAATCTCGCCATCCTTCATCACTACAATGCGGTCTGCCATACTCATCGCTTCGGATTGATCATGGGTGACAAAGACAGTCGTTGCATCTGTCTTCGTATGAATCGCCTTCAACTCCGTCCGCATCGAACCGCGCAGCTTGGCATCCAGATTCGAAAGCGGCTCATCCATCAGAAACACCTTTGGTTTCACCGCAATAGCCCGCGCCACCGCGACTCGCTGCTGTTGACCACCTGACAATTGCGAAGGGAATCGCTCTAAATAATCACCAATTTTGGTCATGTCAGCCACTTCTTTCACAACGGTATCAATCGTGTTCTTGTCCATCTTTTTCAGCTTGAGCGAATAGGCGATATTGTCATAGACACTCATATGCGGCCAAACGGCATAATTTTGAAAAATCATGCTTATATTTCGTTTGCGTGGAGGAAGTTCCGTAATGTCTTCACCATCAATCGTGATTATACCTTCAGTCACTTCCTCTAATCCCGCCACCATTCGCATCGCTGTTGTTTTGCCGCAGCCAGATGGTCCCAGCAGCACCAAAAACTCGCCATCGTGAACCTCTAATGAAAGATCGTTAACTGCGACAACGTTTTTGCCAAATCTTTTTGTCACATTGTTTAATTTTAAATTTGCCATGACATCCTCCCTTAAACGGTAATGCCGCCCCACATTTGATTGATATATTTGCGAATAAAAAAGGTGAAGATGATGGCTGGCAGCGCCATCGCCATGCCACCCGCCGCTGCTAAATTCACCTGACCCGTCGCACCGACAAGTGTTTGGTAAACCACCACAGCAAATGTAGGCTTAAATTGCGTCAAAATAATCGCGGACACCGTTTCATTCCAAGCGCCTAAAAAGGAGTACATCGCCGCTGCGGCCAACCCCGGCAAGGCCAGTGGCAATGTGATTCGCATGAAGGCTTGAAATTTGGTTGCGCCAAATACGAGCGCGGCTTCTTCCAATGATCGCGGAATTCCCAGGAAAATGCTGGCTGTGATCCAAACGGTTAACCCGATGGAGCCGATGGAGTAGACCAGCGACAAACCGAGTGGTTCATCGTACAAAGTGCGGCCAAACACCGATGTGTTTGCCAAAATAATTACCATTGGCAATGCAATCGCCACGCCGGGAAACATGCGCACGAAAAGGACGCTAAATTTGAGCGCGTTGCGCCCCTTAAACACATATCGGGCAAAGGCGTACCCCGCCATGCCGCCAATCGACAACGAAATCAAAATGGTCAATGCACAAATTTCTAAACTGCGAATCAGCGCAGGCACGGCATCTCGCGTCACCTGGAAAAAGGTGGTGTAATTGGAAAACAGGTTTTTGCGCTTAGAAAATCGGACCACTTCCTGCGTGTCCAGCTTCGCGATTTGCTCCTCGATTTCTGGAATCGTCACCGTTGTGCCGAGCTGCGACTTAAAATAGACTTCCATTTTCTCCAGTTCGTTGGTGTCTAGCACAGTGTGATACTCTTTGTCGGTGCGGTCGTAGACGCTGAGCAAATAGCCTCGTTCACCCGTAGTCAATTCAAATTTAGATGTCAATGCTGGCACCAAGGGCAGCGGAAAAAGATAGGCTTCACGGGTGGAGAGGAAGGACAGGGAGACGATGAAGAAAACCGGTAGCAGCATGGCTACAATCAAACCCGTCAAAAAAATGTAAAAGGCTGATTGTTTTGCAGCTTTGAAAAGGTCTACTTGTGGTTTCTTTTTGGTCATGATTGCTCCTCGGGGCTGCGATCAAATGCGCCAGACACTTTCAAATAGGCGAGGGCTGCCAATGAAACGATCACGGAAACGACGATGGTGTAACCGGAGGCCATTTGGTAGCTGATGGCTAGATTGCCGACTTCGTCGTGGTAGTAAACGATGCGTTCGACTAATACGGGTAGTCGGGAGAACCCTAATAAAATGACGATAATGAGCCAGATTTGAATGGCGGAGATGAGGCGGAGAATAACGGCCGTTTGAATCGTCGATTTCAGCATCGGAATCGTAATTTTTCGCAGCACGGTAAAATAATTGCCGCCAAACACATATCCCGCTTCTTCTGTTTCTTTCGGGATGTTTTGCAATCCTGCCAATAAAATAATCATGACAGAGGGGATGACTTGCCATGCGTCAATCACAATAATCAGCGCCAGCGTGGCCAAATCGGAACCTGCCAGCCAATAAATTTTGTCGCCTAGCTCCATAATGCCCAGGTAATACAATAAACTATTAATCCAACCATGTGCCGTGAAGCCTGTGCTCCACATCGCACCGACGGCGACGGCAGGCAGCGCCATCGGAATCATTGCCAGGAACAAAAATATACCGGAGCCGACAAACTTGCGGTTGATGAGTAGTGCTAAAAATAAGGCGGCCAAAAATTCTAGTGTGACAGAGAAGATGACGATAACGGCCGTGTTCCAAAAAGCTTCCCCAAATCGTTCATCCGCAAACACCATCGCATAATTTTGCAGCGTAAACAAACCATCCACATCCGTAAAGCTGCTAACCACCGAGGCAAGCACCGGCCGCAGCCAAAAAGCAGCATAATACAGCACAACCGGCATGATCAAAATATAAGGAACAGCCTTTCCCCGGATTCGCTTCCAATCACTTTTTAATACCATATGTGAAGTCCCCTGACCATTCGTGAACCAATTGAGCCGGGATTAGCAACCTGCTTCCCGACTCAATAATTGAAACGTTGATGACTCTTTCGTTCATCGTAAGCGTTTAACCATTGTAGGGGCGGGTCTTGTACCCGCCCTCTTTGGGGAGGGCGACCACAAGGGTGCGCCCCTACAAATCGTTCAGACTTATGAATGCCTGAAGAGCCATATCAGGTCACATTCTATTTTTCTAAGGCCACAAGCTCATCATAAGCTGCATCTAATCTGGCCTGGTCAACGGTTCCGTCGCCATTCAAGATCATCTCTTCAAACACATCATCAAAGACCATCTTGACCGCACCCCAATCCTGATACAGGTATCCGGGCACACCAGAGACAACACCATTGTCGAGAACGAGAACAGCTTTGTTGATTACTTCGTCAATCGCCTCATCACCCAGGTTGTCAAGCGCTTCTTGCACAGGAGGAATGAATCCGCCGGTACCTTTCGCAATTTTCACCTGAATGTCAGGACGGGTGACGTACTCAAGGAATTCGACAGCCAAATCATAATTAGCCGACCCCTTCATGATGGCGTAACCACTGACACCAGCAATCGAGCCGATACCATTGGGGCCTGAAGGTGCAGGGCCTAACGTGAATTGAGTTTCGTTCGATGCATAAACTTGTCCGGCACGCGCATTGTGGAACACAGTCAGCCACGATTCTTCGCGCATCATCGGGTCCACACAGCTTTCAATATTCATCACACTGGGTACAAAACCGTCGGCTGCGCCGATTTTTGCCCATACGTCCCATGCAGCAGCAGCTTCAGGGGAGTTGATGTCTGGGAAACCGGCTCCGTAGGACAATGCTGTGCCACCAAACATGTAAATCCAAGATTTGCTGGGAATACCGGTGATACAAACTTTACCTTCGCCTTCGCCTTCAGCGATGTTGACGGCCCAATCTGCATATTGATCCCAGGTCATGTTATCAATATCAGCGCCTTCGGGCAGGTAAGGCAGCGCGTTGTTGTTCGCCAATAGCAGATAAACATCAGCGCCAACGGGGATGAAGTATTGTTGACCATCACGATTGGTGTCTGAGTTAAATGTCTCGCTGAAATGACGATCATCCCAGCCGGCGATAATGTCGGTCAAATCTTCGACGTAACCAGCATCGAGCCAATCTGGCATTTTGCCGTTATGCGCGGCAATGACATCGGTGGTGACATGGTCGGTTTCTTGTTGAATCGTAGCGCGTTCAAAAATGGTGTTATCGTCCAAAATCTGGAAGTTAACGGTGACACCGTGCTCGTCTTCAAATGGTTTGATAATCTCATTGATGAAAAACTCTTGCTCACGAGGTGGGCTAAACAATCTGGAAGTAAAAACGAGTGTTTTGCTTTCAGCAGGCACTTCGACTTCTACTTCTTCGGTGACGATGCGGGTTACTTCGACTGTTTCGCCTTCGACTTCTACAGTTTCGGTGACGACGCGGGTTACTTCGACTTCGACTTCTTCCACCTCTGTCACGACACGGGTCACCTCCACCTCTTGTGGCGCACATGAGGCCAGGAAGACAAGTCCCAGCACAAATAAAACGAATAGGGGTAAATATCTTTTACTCACTGTTGCTCTCCTTTCTTTTTGTGAGAGATAAAATGCAGGTCAGGCGGTGAAATTGCCACCCTAACCTCACAAAATAAACGATTAAAATTTGATGCTGCTCATAGGAATATGAGCGACGCCAATGACGGTGTCTGCGCCACCGTAATAAACAAACAGGATGTCGTCAATCACGGCTTGTCCGCAGCTAAAAACAACGTTGGGAACGTACCCTTTAATTTCCCACTCAAGTTCAGGCTCGAGAATGGGGTTGGTCTGTCGGTGTAGAATTTTGGTTGGATCGTTTAGGTCAAGTAGGGCGATGCCGAGGCTGTAACGGCCGTTACTACTCACACCATGATAAATTAACACCCAGCCATCTTCTGTTTTGATGGGGGGTCCAGCCGCGCCAATCTTTTGTGCTTCCCATTCAGAATCGGGATCGACTTGCATCAACACCTGATGGTCCGTCCACTGTTTGAGATCGTCTGAAAAGGCCACCCAGATGTCGGGTGCGCGGCGGTGAAGCATGGCGTAACGGCCGTTAATCTTCTCTGGAAACAAAGCCGCATCCTTGTTCGGTTCATCCAGCATCACACCGTGACGCTGCCACGAAATCAGGTTGTTCGACGTTGCCAAACAGATGCGGTAATCGCCATCAAAACGGCCGCCATACCCCGTGTACATCATGTAAAAAAGACCATCCATGGCGGTGATTCGCGGGTCTTCGGGTCCACGTAATTCCTGATCGACATCATTGATCAGAATGGGCTTCTCCAGCCGGTTAAAATGCAGCCCATCCTTGCTGACAGCATATCCAAAGCTGTTGATATACTTGCCTTCCGTGCCATTTGAAGTGATGTCAGTGGCCCGGTAAATCATATGCACCAAACCGTTGTGATAGATTGCGCCACAATTAAAAACTGTGGCAGCTTCCCAGGAATGCTCCTGTTTCGGCATCAAAATTGGCTGTTCTGATAATCTTTTTAATTTAATCATTCTGTTTTTCCGTAATGTGCCATGATTTCAACAGTCGCCAGGTGAGCGTTTCCCACCAGGCACCTGTCCAATCGTTGCTAAAAAATTGGAGAAAATGGAATGTTTTTGCTGTAAATGGCTGGGTTGGCAGTGGAGCGTTTTCCAAATAAGCCAATACATCATCATAAAGAGAAAGCGGAATGTCCCGAAAGGCGAGTGTGATATGGGCTGCAAAGGGAGAATCCAGGTCTTCTTTGACGAAATCACAGTCGGGGGCGATAAACGGCCGTATCACATCAACAATCTGCGTCCGCAGCGCCATCATCGCCGGATTCGGCACATCGCCAATCTGCACCACATTCAACCCGATACCCACATCATCAATCCGAAATCCGTTAAAATGCACCGGAAATGGTGCTAAATTTGAGAAAATTGCATCCAAATGCGCTGTCACCGGATCAACAGGCCCTTCAATTTTCTTGAAAAAGCCTTTGAGCGTGGCATGAACTTGAAATTGATCGGCAGCGACAAAGCCAAACTGCTTACGCAGCATTTGATGAACTTCGGCCACAGGGCAGCTCACCGAATAGGGTGGGATCAGATAAATAGCAAAGCGAGAGTCGAGATAATCCATCATAACATCACAAAGGTTGGCTGCTAGACGCACGGATAATGAGTCGCGGCGTTAACAAAATGTTGGTGCGCTCTGGAGAACGGCCGTTTATTAAATCAATCAACATCGCACAGGTTTCTTGCCCGATTTTATAGATGGGTTGGTGTACTGTGGTCAGAGAGGGGGTAATGTAGGTCGCTAGTGGAATATCATCAAAGCCGCCGATTGCTATATCCTGACCGACTCGCAAGCCGTCCTGTTGAATCCGATTGATAGCGCCGATAGCCATTAAATCATTGCTGCCAATGATTGCTGTTGGCCGTGGATTTAGCGCCAGTAATAATTCAGCCGCTTCCGCTCCACTGCGTTGCGTCATATCGCCCGTGACAACATATTCGGGCCGGATGGATAGGCCATTAACTTGCATGGTGTCATAAAAACCCTTCACACGATAATGACCGAACATCAACCCTGACGGAGGGGTAATGAGAGCAATATGCCGGTGTCCCAGGTCAATAAAATGCTGCACCAGCAAGCGCATACCCGCTTCGCTGTCTTCATCTACATACGGAAAATCGCGTTCGTCGTTGGTACGACCAAAAGCCACAAAGGGAAATTGATGCTCACAAAGCAGTTGGATACGCGCATCATCTTCACGGGTACGCACGACAATCAGGCCATCCACCCAACCTTTTTTGACAGCCCGTGAATAGGCCTTCCGTTCACCCTCACTGTCGGGGGCGTGCGTGGAGACCAGTAAATCGTAATCGTGGGCAGCCGCTTTATTGCCAATGCCAGCGATAAATTCGCTAAAGAAGGGGTCTGAAAAGCGGGGGCCAAACGTAGGCATGATAAAGCCCAGTGTATCGGTGCGCCGTTTTTGCAAACGTTGCGCCATCAGGTTAGGAGAATAGCCCAATTCGGCAGCCGCGTCTTGGATGCGTTGGCGCGTTGCTTCGGCTACGTCATCATAACCGGCCAGCGCACGCGACACCGTTGTGACGGAAATTCCCACTTGTCGCGCAATATCTTTGAGAGTAACGGTCATGGCAGCAATCCTGAATAATGTTTAGATTTGCGAAGGTAAAATAATGAGTGGTTCAACATTTCCCAAACGTTTCGGAAGATGGTTTGAGTATAATCCGAAACGATTCGGGTGTCAATTAGTTGACATTAATGACAATCCCACCTCAATCAGTGTGGGCAGCCACACGAACAGCGCAGCACAACCTGCATATCAATCCCATTTTCCACTTGAGCCGGGAATTCTCCCGTTCGCTGTTGGTAAATGAGTGCGTTATAAAGATGACGGAAGGCCAACCGACCCGCCTCCTGAGGTCTTTGTTCAACCGTCGTAATATCAAGCAATTCGGCCAGCGGCAGATTGTCAAACCCAGTTACTGGAATCTGCCAATCCTCACGACGAGCAGCCGTAATGACCCCCGCCGCCAGGGTATCTGATGTGCAAACAATCGCTTGAATCTGCTCATCGGGCGGCAACGATTGATGAACCTGATAAATACGCTCAAATGCGTTATATCCTTCTTTAAAAGAGTGCTCAGTCACTCTAAAAATCAAATTTTCGTCTAGCTGAATATTGTTGAGGCGCAATGCTTCTTTGTATGCATCGACGCGGGCTTTTCGATTCCAATCGTCTCGTGAGGAATCGCCCATTTTTAGGGGATTGGCTTCATCCAAAGAAACCAATGTTAATCTGCGGTATCCATGCGTTTTGATCAAATGCTGATCAATTAAATTTTGAAATGCGCTTTCGTCTGGCGAAATGATGTTGGCCACAACTGGAGGATGTTCAAGGCGATTGTGAACGGCCGTTACTGGCACATTCCGCTGATTCAAAATCCGCAGCGTGCGTTCATCAATATGCAGCCCAATCGCAATCAGACCATCCACAATGCCCAAAAATGGCATGTTGCTAAAAAAGTCAGTCCTGCCTGCTACAGTATTGACATCAAAAATCAGAAGCTGATATCCTAAAATGCTCGCTTCCTTCTTGATGCCTTTCAAAATTTGTAAATAAAAGTCAGGGCTTACGCTCGACAGCGGCAAGGCAACCGCAATTGTATGTAGCTGTCCGCCGCGCATGCTTTGGGCGGCGCTGCTGGGCACATATCCCACCATCTCAACGAGTTCAGCAAGGCGTTTGGAATTTTTCTCAGAAATGCTGCCCTTTTTATTGCGTAAAAAATTAGAAACAGAGGTCGTCGACAAACCGGACAGACCTGCCAGCAGTCGAATGTCTGGCACAATCGGCTTACTGCTGCCCTGCCGACCAGCTAGCCATGCATTCCACACTTTCTCAACCTCATGCACGTCTCGCTCAACACACTTGGCAATCTCTTGCACCGACAAATCCTCTATCCGCATCTTAACCTTTCCCCCCGATTAAAAATTCATAGTAAGCTGATTTAATTATTAAGTGTTACGGTTTACTTAACCGTTACACTTAACCGTTAAAGTATACCTGCCTTTTGAATTATTTGTCAAGTGATAAAAGCGTTGAAGCGTTGTTTTGGAAGATTCGAGGCGCTACTGGTGCAAAACGAGGAGAGACATTTCAAACGGCATACCCTGCAAAACGCACGGTGTCTACAAAAATATCACGCAACTGTTTTTCAAAGACAAGATGAATTATTTAGCGGTTCAACAAGGCGTTGTGGGTTAAATCGTATTGTGGGGTGATAATTGTACGAGGTGATTTTTTTTTCATACGGATTTGGGAAAATACGGATAAATTCAGATTATCCGTATTTTCCCTATTCGTATTTTAATGCATTGTCATACTTAACATAAAATCTCCAGCAGTATTTGGAATCTACTCTGGCAAAAGATTACCTTACTTGTTACGTAGCGACTGTTGATAATTGTGTTGATTGTTTTGCATGGGGGGAAACGGCCGTTTCTCCCACCCACTCAAACTTCTCTCGCAGCCGCACATCCCGCGACGAACTGCCAACCAGCACTTCAAAAACGCCCGGTTCTGTCACCCAATCGTGAACGGCCGTATCATAAAATGCCAATGATTGCTGATCAATTGGCAATGTCACCGTTTTCGTTTCACCTGGTGCTAGCGTGATTTTGGCAAATGATTTCAGTTCCTGTAACGGCCGTTCCACCTTCGCCTGTTCGTCCCGCACATAAAGCTGCACCACTTCCTGTCCATCACGATGCCCTGTGTTGGTCACATCCACTTGCACCTCAATTTGATCACCAACGCCAAACGAGTCACCATTCAGTCGTAGATTGCTGTACGCAAATGTCGTGTAAGACAGCCCATGCCCAAACGGGAACAGTGGCACAATCGCTTTTTTGTCGTAATAGCGGTAGCCGACATAAACGCCTTCGCCGTAAAGAACACGGCCGTTTTCACCTGGATAATTGATAAACGCCGGATTGTCTTCCAATCGTGTCGGCAGTGTGATCGGCAGTTTGCCAGATGGAGTCACTTCGCCCAAAAGTACATCTGCGAGAGCATTGCCAGCCTCTTGCCCTAAATACCATGTTTGCAGCACGGCTGGCACATCTGCCAACCAGGGCATTGTCACCGGCGACCCTACATTGAGAACCACTACCGTATTCGGGTTCACTGCCGCCACACGAGCAATCAGCTCGTTTTGTTGGCCTACCAATGCCATATCTGGTCTATCATGGCCTTCACCTTCCCACTCATTGGTCAACCCAGCTATCACCAGAGCCACGTCCGACTGCGCGGCTAAGTCTACCGCCGCCTGAATGGGGTCCGCCGCAACAGATGGCGGGCAGCCCAGACGTACCATGCGCCAGCGAGAAGCCGGGTCTGTGCTGTATTCCAAAACCAGTTGGTACGATTGTCCGGCTGTTAGGTCTAGTGAGACGGTCCCGGTTAATTGGGTATTAGGCGTCTCATCGCGCCAATTATCAATTTGCACCGCACCATCAAGTATGAGGCGGCTTTTGCCCACGTTCGCCAGGTGCAATTCATAGGTTTGACTTTCAGGCACCGTGAGTGTGCCACTTACCCGCAGCGAGAAGTTTAATGGATTGATATAAGGATTCACGGAGCCAAACCAGGAGAGGGCTGTTTTTTGAATAACGGCCGTATGCGACGCTTCTCCTGTCATGTCAAGATTATCAAAATATTCCAGCGTCAGGCCCGACGTTTTGCCATCAACGGCCGTTAACCAGCTCACATCCAACAAAGGCGGCTGTTTGTGAATCAGTGTACCAATTTCGTAAGATACCTCGGCTTGTTGTTCCACCCCATTTTTTATGCCATCCAGTGGTGAAACAACATAGTGTGGATTCACCTGAGAACTGCCGCCGCCCATAATTTGCGCCCATTTCGCATTTTCGCCGATGACAGCAATTTTGTTTACCTGCGCTAGATCGAGCGGCAGCACATTGTTTTCATTTTTGAGCAGCACAATCGCTTCGAAAGCCGCTTGCCGCGCCAATGCCCGATCTGCTGGATTGTCATTTGAGGTTTCTGGCTTGATTTCTGGCTGGTCAAATGCACCTACCCGGTCAATTAGGAGCAGCAGTCGTCGCACTTTGTCATCAACAACAGATTCCTCCAGCTTTCCAGATTCAACAGCTTCAATGACGGTATCTGCGGCCAAGAACCGACCCGGTCCGGGCATCTCCAGGTCCAGCCCGCCCGCAGGCACGCCGCTGCTGTACGTGCCATACCAATCCGAGATGACCGCGCCATCGTAAGCCCATTTTCCCTTGAGAATGTCGCGCAGCAGCACATCATTTTCGCTGGCATGAACACCGTTAATGCGATTGTAAGCACTCATGATGCTCCACGGATGGGACTGCTGCATGGCGATGCGGAATGGTTCCAGGTAAATTTCATGTAACGGCCGTTCTGCCACCTCTGAACTCATCGAAAACCGCTCAAACTCCTGATCGTTTGCCACAAAATGTTTAATACAAGCCGACACGCCTTCGTTTTGCAACCCATTGATATAGGCTGACGCAATCGTACCACTCAAAAATGGGTCTTCTGCAAAACACTCAAAATTACGTCCCGCAATCGGTGTCCGCTGAATGTTTACCGTGGGCGCTAATAGCATGTGGGCGCTTTTGGCCTTCACTTCACCCGCAAGCGCGGCCCCTACCTTTTCAATCAAATTTGGGTTCCACGTAGCCCCCATCCCCACACCCACCGGGAAACAAATGGAGGTTGGTCCAAGGATGTCATCAGCACCACGTGCGCCATTCGGCCCATCCGTCACTTTCATCACTGGGATACCCAGTCGTTCCACTGGAACTGTGTGCCACATATTGGCTCCAGCAAGCATAGAGGCTTTTTCAGCCAAGGTCATTTGTGAAATTAAATTATCAAATTTCTTTTCCATCATTAT
>QQUD01000435.1 GCA_008501785.1 Chloroflexota bacterium | reverse complement strand
TCATAACTATTCTCAATTAACCGATCCGTTACAAACTCCATTACTACATTTTGGAGGGTGAATGTTGCATCATTCATTTCTACCAATGAGCGTCTTCGCAATGAGCGTAGTGCAATCATCAGTTCGCGCTTTGTTACGGGGATAACCAAATTTTTCAGCAGTATATTACGTGAAACTGGCTCACGTTCAATCGCTAGCCAATACATTAACGATTGCTCTAGAGGTGAAAGTCGGGCAAATTGTTCCCCAATCACATCCCCAATCCGGCCAAAAATCACCTCATCATCTTCCAGAAACGCATCAATATGACCTCCATATACCTCACGAATCATCTCTGCGACCAGATTCAATGCCAATGGATTCCCAGAATAATGTGAGACTAAGGATTGAACAGCAAGTTCTGAGCCAGATAAACTCTTTGCAGCCAAAACCTGCTGCCCTTCAACTGCTTCTAAGCCTGCAAGCTGCATGACACGAACTGGATATGCATCCCCTTCCAAATACCCTATCTCTTTCGGTTTTTCCCTGCTAGTGAGCAATAAATGACTTTTATGGTCACTTTCACCGACCCGTTGGAAGAAACGGCCGTATTCCCAATACTCCTCCCGATAATCGCCAGCATGTCCCTCTCGCATTATCGACTCTACGTTGTCCAGCACCAGCAGGCATTGATGCTTTGATAGATAACCAATGATTTTGGTGATGGCCTTTTCAGAATCGTGGGGCAGCTCAACTTCTTGCTGATTTGATAACAGTTGCAGTAGCTCTGTCAGGATTTCATCGAGTGGCGGTGCATTCCGAAGCGACCGCCAAATCATATAATCAAAGGATACGGCCGTTTGCTTTGCAACCTTCGCGGCCAATGCCGTTTTACCAATCCCTCCCATGCCAAGCACAGAGACCAATCGACAGTCGTCATCAGCCAGCCATTTAGCCAGTGTGGTTAGCTCTTCATAACGGCCGTAAAAGACACGAACATCTGGAGCTTCTCCCCAATCGGTGAGAAACGGCCGTTTGGTTTCAATATTTGCCCCTGGTTCTTTTGTTCGCCGATATACTCCCCAAATCTCATCAGCTTCAGCATCTGGTAAGCTCAAACCATCCACAAATCTAGTGACAAACTCTTCCGACGGCAAAAGCTCCCCTCGTTCAATCCTAGACACAACAGTATTGTCATATCCAACCTTGTCGGCAATTACCTTCTGCGTCAGCCCCAATTCCAGCCGATGTCGGCGCAACAATTCCCCAACCATCACATACGCCATTGATTTCACTCCTAAATTGAACCAAATCACATTTAGCGTCGATTCAATTATCGTTCTACGGCTCCCAACGCTTTGAACGAATCTTTCTGTGCTGTTGTCAATCCTGTCACACCTGCAATATTCATACGCTCGTATGGTCGGTCAGGTCTAAGAGTTTTCCCAAAATTAGCTGTTT
Source organism: Chloroflexota bacterium (assembly GCA_008501785.1). Next base: position 2,779 of record QQUD01000435.1, on the reverse strand, counting down.
CCACATTCCAAAGCTTGATGGTTTCATCAAAGCTACTGCTAGCAAGTATGTCATTAATTGGCCCGAAAACTACAGAGGAAACCCAATTTGTATGCCCTTTCAATGTTTTGAGGAGATTGCCCCTATCAACATCCCAAAGTTGTATGGTTTGATCAGAACCACAACTAGCTAGAATACTTCCATCATGATTGAATGAAACGGAAAAAACTCGCCCAGTGTGTCCCTTCAAGACTTTTAAACATTCCCCTGTTTCAACGTCCCATAACCGCACGGTTTGATCATAACTGCCACTAGCCAGTATTCGACCGTTAGGGCTAAATGCAATATCCCGTACTGCGTTGAAGTGACCATGCATTTTTTTAATACATTGACCACTATTGACATTCCATAATTTCACAGCTTGCCCATAGCCTCCACTGGCTATGAAATCACCTTTAGGGCTAAAAGCAACTGCCCGGATCCCATTTATATGTCCATCAAAACTTTTAATGTATTGACCACTGCCAACATCCCATAAATGCACTATGTTATCATCGCCACCGCTAATCAAGATATTTCCACCAGGGTTAAATGCGACTGACCAAATTGTGGCTGTATGCTTTTTCAGGATTTTGAGACATTGCCCGGAGGCAACATCCCATATCCGAACGGTTTGATCAAGGCTCCCACTAGCTAAGATGCTATTATCAGGGTTAAATGCTACAGTCCATACCAGACCACTATGACCTTGCAAGGTCTTGATCTGCTGCTCTCGATTTACATTCCATAAACATATTGTTTTATCAACGCTTGTATTCGCTAATATGCTTTCGTCGGAACTAAATGAAACTGACAAGACTGAATTAGTATACCCAAGCAAAGTTCTAAAACATTGCCCAGATTCAACATCCCACAATTTTATCATATGATCATAACAACCATTTGCTAAAAAACGACCATCTGGACTAAACGCAATGGACCACACCCAATTTATATTCCCTTTAAGTGTTTTAATGCACTTGCCATTGTTAAGATTCCAAATTCGCACAGTTTGGTCAAGACTGCCAGTGGCAAGAATTTCACTATTTGGGTGAAAAGCAACTGATACTACTGGTCCATCATGTCCATGAAACGTTTTTAAACATTTGCCATTTTCAACATTCCATATTCGTGCCGTATGGTCATGACTGCCGCTGGCCAGAAGCTTGCCATTGGGACTAAAGTCAACTGACCTCACATGATTGTTATGATCTTGTAATATTTTTAGACATTGGCCAGTATCAGCATCCCAAAACCGAATAGTATGATCGTCACCACCGCTTGCAAGGATGTTACCATCAGGGTGGAAAGCTACTGAAATCACTGGACCATCATGTCCTTGAAATAGTTTCAGGCATTTGCTAGTTGCTACGTCCCACAATCTAATCGTGGAGTCGTCACTACTGCTAGCTAAAAGATTGCCATTTGGACTAAAGTCAACTGATCTCACATGATTGTTATGGCCTTGTAATATTTTTAGACATTGGCCAGTATCAGTATCCCATAGCCGAACTGAATGGTCTCCATCACCGCTGGAAAGTATTTGATCATCAGGACTAAAGACTAAGGAGAAAACTTCAGTAAATGGACCTTGGCATGTGAGTTCTAACTGACCACTGGACGTTTGCCATAATCGAATTTCACCAGCATGGGTTCCGGCCCCTAGCAGCTTTCCATCAGAGCTAAATGCTATTGCATAAGTAATCCCAAAAGCTTCATTGATAGCACAATTGGCAATGTTTGAATGAGCAAAATTAGTGTCTTGCAAGTTTGCATGTTGTAAATCAGATTGCCAAATTGCAATATGAGAAAAGTCGCTTTGGTTCATATTATGATTCAAAAAAGAAAGAATATTTATCGTGTTTCCTCCAGCATAACCTGGCTGGCGCGGTCGCTTTTTGCGTATCTCGTGCAAAATATCCATTAACCTCTTACCTATGGTTTGAGGGTTTGATGTTGTCAACAATTTGTCAATTATTGGTTTGAGAATCATTCGGGTTTGGGAAAGCTGTACATACTCTTTCATAGTTACTAACATCAGTGCATGGCTATTAAAAAATTTGATTTCACCCAAAGATATTTCTTCACAAACCCGCTCAATGAGATACGCTGTCATGAACTCCATGATCACATTTTGCAGAGTAAAACGGCCGTTTCCTGTCTCAATCAACGACCGTCGCGCCAAAGATGCCAGTGCCTCTGCCAGTTCACCTGGCGACACAGGTTGAACAATATGCATTTGTAGTTCAGGTATCGAAATCGGCTCGCGCACAATTGCCAACCACAGCATCACTTCTTTTTCCAGTGGCGACAGCCGCTCAAACTGCTGCTGTAGCAAATAGTTAATCTCTCCAAACATCGTTGTTATTTCCTGTAAGAACGTGAGAATATCTCCTCCATAGAGCATCTCAATGGATGCCGAAATGGTCCTCAAAGCTAGTGGATTGCCTGCATATCGTTGAATAAATGTGGACCAAACGGCCGTATCTCCCCGCAGTGCCCGGTCCTGCAATAGCTCCCGGCCATGAGTGACATCGAACCCTTCCAAAGCCAGCACCCTGACCGGCCGATCTGCACCGGCCAACCGCACAAATTCCTGTGGTTGCTCCCGACTGGTCAAAATCACACAGCTTTGATGTACCGCCTCACCCATGCGCCGCCACAGCTCGCCATACAGCTCATAACCAGCGCGATACTGCCCCACATGGAACCCCGGCTCCAATATCGCTTCCACATTGTCCATTACCAGCATGCAACGCTT
>QQUD01000809.1 GCA_008501785.1 Chloroflexota bacterium | reverse complement strand
TGCCCATTTCCTGCAAGCCAATGGTGTGCAGCCCGACTCCCTGGTGGGGTTGTCAATGCGGCGCTCAATCGACATGATTGTGGCGCTGTTGGGAATTTGGAAAGCAGGTGGTGCTTACGTGCCGCTCGACCCCGATTATCCTGCCTCACGTTTGGCACATATGATTACTGATTCTGGGATGCAGCTGCTCATCACCGAATCAGAGCTAATGCCAGATTTTGCAGAATACGATATTGACATTTTCGCGTGGGGAGCCATTGATGAAAAAGTATCCAGTTATGCAACTGACAAGGTAGAACATTACACCACAAACTCAAGTCGAGCATATGTGATTTACACGTCTGGCTCCACCGGTTTGCCAAAGGGGGTTCAGATTCCACATCAGGCATTGACCAACTTCCTGTGGTCGATGCAGCGTGAGCCTGGATTGAAATCTGATGATGTGTTTGCCAGCGTCACCACCCTTTCATTTGATATTCATGGGCTTGAGCTGTGGCTGCCGCTCATCACAGGAGCCGAAGTGGTTGTGGTCACAACCGAGACTGCGACCGATGGTGTGCGTTTAGCCAAACTATTGCAGGAAACCAATGCAACGATCATGCAAGCAACACCAGCAACCTGGAAATTGCTGCTAGACAGTGATTGGACTGGACAAGCAAACTTGAAAATGCTCTGTGGTGGTGAACCGCTGCCGCAGAATCTAGCGGAAAGTTTGCTGGCAAAGGGTGGCGAGCTTTGGAACATGTATGGTCCAACAGAGACAACCATCTGGTCATCCGTTTCCAAGGTTGAGACAGGTGATGCGCAAATCACGATTGGGCGCCCCATAGCAAATACGCAAATGTATGTATTGAACGAAAAGATGCAGCCGGTGCCTCCTGGCGTAACTGGCATGTTGTTTATTGGTGGTGATGGCGTGGCGCTTGGCTACCTCAATCGATCTGAACTAACAGCCGAGCGGTTCGTTGGTAACCCGTTTGGGGCTGGCAAGCTGTACAACACTGGTGACATTGCCAGCTACACCGCAGAAGGCGACTTAATTTGTCTGGGTCGAAGTGATCATCAGGTTAAGGTTCGCGGGTATCGCATTGAGTTGGGTGAAATTGAAACGCTGATGGTACGTCATCCCGGAATTACGGATGCAGTAGTGATTGTGCGGGAAGATCGTGAAGACGATAAGCGCATTGTCGGCTATTTCAGGAGTGAGAATAGCCTTGAGCCAAAGGCATTGCGCGATTATTTGAGCGAATCGTTGCCTTATTACATGGTTCCGTCTGTGTTGATGCAGGTGGAAGCATTTCCTTTGACGCCAAATGGCAAGATTGATCGCCGTGCTCTACCTAAGCCGGATGCCGGTAATGTCAATGTTGAAGCAAAGGTTGCTCCACAAACGGATGTCGAAAGAGCGGTTGCTCAAATTTGGCAAGATGTGTTGCACATTGATTCAATTGGCGTCACGGATGGCTTCTTTGATATTGGTGGTCATTCGTTGTTGGCGATTCGGACCTTGAATCGTGTACGTGAAAAGTATGGCGTGGAGATTTCGTTGATTGATTTTTTCAATATGCCAACCGTAGGCGAAGTTGCACAGCAAGTCGAAATTAACCTTTGGACACTTGCTGATGAAAATGCACAAGAGACTACGGATCAGGGGGATGTAGAAAAATTTGTTCTGTAAATAAAGTTAAGTGGTTTTCTGTAGTGTCTCTGAAAAGGGCATTCTAACAAAATTGCTTGGAGATATGGTGTGTTATGAATGCAAAAAGTAAAATTAAGAACTTTGCAAAATTGGTAATTGGTTATGGTTTGTTAGCTGTGATGCCGCAAAGGGGGCAACAATTGGCTACACAAGGGTTTACCTTGGATTTGGGTATTCATTTTAACCGGACAGATCGCTTGATACGGTATGCATTGCTGCATAAAACCTCAAAACGTCAATCAAACGAGCTGGTTGATTTTCACCGAACTTACTGGGAGAAACGCGGTAAAGAATATTATGATGCCAATTTAGAGTGGGACGTGTTTAATCAATATTTTATGCCCAATCTGTCTTTTATTATTGATAAGCTGGCTGAACGTGTTGGAGCCAATCTATATTACACAACGCTTTGTGAAATTGGGGTTGGGAATGGTCAGGTGTTGGCATATGCCGCCAGCAAATTGCCCTCTGTGCAGCGTTTTATTGGCCTTGACTTGAACCAAGAACAAGTCGTAGACAATTGCAATAAATACCCTGACTCAAAGTTTGAATTTGTTGCTTGTGAGGCAAGCGAGTGGATTCAGGAAAATGCAGAAGAAAATTGGATTTTCTTAACCAATCAAGGTGTTCTCGAATATTTTGAGCGGGAGACACTTCAGGGGCTGTTTTCTCACATTAGTAATCATCTTGCCCCGGCTTTGTTTGTGGTTGTTGAGCCATATGGCACGGGGCATGACATTGAAAATGATGTTGAGACGCAAACGTATGGCCCAGAGTTCTCTTATTCGCACAACTATCGACATTTGTTTATAGAAGCTGGGTTTAAGGTTTGGCATTACAGCACGCTTCCAGTAAATGATAATCACAATCTTTGTATTGTGGGAGTTGAGACTGCTTAGAATGACGCGTTTGATTGATATTCATACCCATCTTGGCGATTTGCTATATGAGCAGGGTGGCAACTTGATTGAGAAGAGAAACGTTCGGAAACGAATTGGGTTTGATTATCTTTCGTTGATGGAACGTTTTCTGTGGCCGAATAATCGGCCGTTTCGAGCTATGTTTCGAATTCTAGGTTGGGAACGCATCAATCGACTCGTGATTAAAGCTGGTCTGGCGCGCAATGCGACTGCTACGCGTGAAAATCTGCGCCGAGAGATGGATAAATTTGACGTTTCGTACAGCGTGACGATGCCGGTTTATCCCCATGTCACGTTTGCACATTTGCACAGTGCCTTTGAAAAAGATAATTCCATTTTGCCGTTTACTGGCATTGATTACGAAAATTTTGAAAACACAGAAGAAAAGCTGCGAAACGATGTGGATGCAGGGGCCAAAGGTCTAAAATTGCATCCCATCTTGCAGCGGATTGCGGCGAATAGTGTGGAAACGAAAACGGCCGTTGAGACCTTTGCCCCCTACCAGCTTCCGATATTAATGCATAGTGGCGTTGCCAATTACTACTTAAAAGCCGAAGAACAGAAACTGGAAATACCGGAATTTGGCGCAATTTCACAGTGTGCAGAGTTAATACAGGCTTTTCCACAGCTCAAGTTTATTGTGGGTCATGCTGGCCTGGAACAATACCATGAAGTAATCGGACGTTTGGGAAAAAATAAAAACGTATGGGTTGATATTTCATTTCAGCCCCCATACGCGATACGGACGTTGATCGATGCCTTTGGTGTGGAACGTGTTTTGTATGCATCTGATTGGCCTTGGGGAAATATGGCAACCCCGATTCAGGCTGTGAAAGTGGCCTGCAATGGTGATAAAAAAATGGAGCGGCGACTCTTTTTTGAAAACGCAGCTGAATTATTGGACCTTAGTACTGATTAATGATTTACGCAAGATTGCAGTTTTATGTTTATGCAATATCTCACTAAATAATGCGGAGAAATGATAAATGAGTGAACTAACCCGACATGACACGATGAGCTTAATGCGGAAACTGCGCCAGCAGGGCACAAAAATTGCCCTGGTTGAAGGCAATTTGAAGATTGAACTGCCGAAGGCGTTGAAAACACAAACATTGATGCAAGAATTACGGTTGCACAAATCTAACATTATCGAGATTTTGCAGGCTGTTAACGAAACCAGAGCGAGAACGTCTACGATCCCGGTTGTGCCCCGCACGGGGAAATTGCCATTATCTTATGCGCAAGAACGCTTTTGGTTTTTAGAACTGCTGAATCAGGGTATTTCTCCATTTCACATCCCAATGGGTCTGGAATTGACCGGGGTGCTGGATTTTTCTGCTATTCAAAAAAGCTTTGAGCAGTTAATCAAGCGGCATGAATCGTTACGGGTTTCTTTTCTGGAAGAGGGTGGTGAGCCGTATGTGGCGGTTGCGGCATCTGTTGAATTTGAGATTGAGCGTTTGGATTTGCAAGGGTTGGATGAGGCATCTGTTGAAACGAATTTGAGAGCGTTTATGCAACGGCCGTTTAACCTCTCCACCGCCCCCTTGATGCGAGTCGGATTGTTCAAAAAATCTGAAGAAGAACACCTGTTGATGATT
>QQUD01000805.1 GCA_008501785.1 Chloroflexota bacterium | reverse complement strand
TTAGCCTGGTGGTAGTTGTGCAGCAGTTGATTCCGGCTGATGTGGCTGGCATTCTGTTTACGGCGAATCCGGTCAATGGTGAGCGAGATCAAGTCCTGATTAATGCGACCTGGGGCTTGGGTGAGGCGATTGTTGGTGGTCAGGTGACGCCTGATTCGGTGGTTGTGGATAAATCAACCTACGAAATTTTGTCCCGCGAAACGGCCGTTAAAACCATAATGACGGTGCGGACTGAGACCGGAACAGAGGAACAAGCTGTTCCTGTAGAAAAGCAAAATGAGCAGGTGTTGGATGGGGAAACGGCCGTTTCCCTCACCAAACTCGCCACCCAAATCGAAACCCACTACAACATGCCAATGGACATCGAATGGGCCATTGCTGACGGCGAAATTGCCATCTTGCAAGCCCGCCCCATCACCTCACTGCCCGACCCCAAACCAACGCCGCCCGATGTGACCTGGGAACCTGGAACGCCCGACACCATTTGGATGCGTCGCCAAATCGTGGAGCACATGCCAGAGCCACTCTCACCGCTGTTTGAAGACCTGTATTTGAAACGTGGTTTAATCCAATCCATGAACCACCTGTTGGTAGAGATGAGCAATATCAGCGGTGTGACCTTTGATCTGGAAGCGATGATGCCACATGGGTTTGCTGACACTATCAATGGGTACGCTTACACAACCGCTAGTTTTAAAATGACCTGGCCAGTTTTTTGGGGCGTGATGCGTATCTACGCCCGATTTTTAAAATTTATCAACATGACTGCATTCGATTGGGATGGTGTTGCGCTGCCCCAGTATCAAGCGCTTATTGCCAAGTGGAGATCTATTGATTTAGCCACAGCGCCAGACGAAGATTTGCTGCAAGGTATTCGTGAAATGACGACTGCTGACAGCGTCTACTGGTTTGGGTCGGCGAAAAATTTAGGTTTATCTCGCATCTTGGATACGGTGCTTGATCGGATGTTAAAATCATTCCTGCTGCGATATGGGCTGCCAAAACCACGACCGGTCAGCGCGTCATTTTTGCGTGGATTCGACTCGAAGGCGCTTGATGCGCAAGCGGATATGGAAACGATTGCGCACACGATTCGTGAGTTGGCAGACCTGCGAGAAGTGACGCTCAACACCCCGGCAGAGCAACTGCTCGATGCGATAGCCACTCATTCTGATGGGCAATCCATTTTAGACGCTATTCAGCAATATATGGATGACTATGGCCATCAAATTTACAACCTTGATTTTGCGGCCCCGACGCAAATTGATGACCCACTGCCAATGCTGTTGAGCCTGAAGGCGCTTGTAAAACAGGCGCCAGAGCAAGATGTACGCACGCGGCAGGCAAAAATGGCAGAAGAACGGGAGTCTTTGGTTGCCCAAACAATGCAATCACTCAATCCTGTGTCGCGGCGACTGTTCCGCTGGCTCTGGAAATGGACGAAGCAGTACGCGCCATATCGTGAGGCGGTCATGTTTTATATGGGGGCAGCTTGGCCGACGGTGCGCAAATTGGCTTTTGAACTAGGGCAGCGTTTGACGAATGTGGGAACCATTGCGCAACCAGATGACATCTATTATTTGGACAGCACCGAAATCACAGCGGCCATTACAGCCCGCACCAATGGGCAAAATATGCTGGAATTTGTGCAATTGGCTCAGGAACGACGGGCATTGCGTGATGCGCGTAAGCTGCTAACACCGCTCCCCAAAGTACCGGTGGATGGGGCGCTTAAATTTGGCCCCTTTAAACTGTCGATGTTTGATCCAACGCCAAGTGATGCGGGTAACGATGGTCCGGTTTTGAGTGGGTTTGCGGTTAGCACTGGCAAGGTGACGGCTGCGGCGAGTGTTATCCATTCCACCGAAGATTTCAATCAGATGAAACCAGGCACAATCTTGGTTTGCACGACGACTACACCCGCCTGGACGCCGCTATTTTCGCAGGCAGTTGGACTCGTCACGGATGTTGGTGGTGCGCTGGCGCATGGCTCTATTGTGGCCCGGGAGTATGGCATTCCAGCGGTGATGGGGACAGGTGTGGCTACTGAACGCATCCAATCAGGCATGATGCTTGTTGTGGATGGCGATGCGGGGACGGTGACGTTGGATGAAATTGATTAATCATAATTGTGTGGGGACGCATGTGCGCTCGTCGGATGAGTTGTTGGAGGCGTTGCTATGTGGTCTGGGGTACTAATAGTCGCATTTTTGCTGCTTGGAGGGTTGATGCTGTTTGTAGATCAACGTCGCTCGATGCACAAACCTGTAACCCTTTCGAGGCAGGAATTTATTTGACACCTCCTATCTATTAGATTCATAATATAGGCATCTAATGTTGGTTGCGTAGTCGGTTTTTAGGAACAAGCACGCACACATTTTATAAATTAAACCGCTATTTTTTAGGGGGGGATTAGGCTATGTCACCACAATGGAGCCGAACGACCAAAGTTGTTATTGCTTTTACCAGCTTGTTTGTAATCGGTCTTGTTTTTTATCTTTCACGAGCGTTGATGGGGCCTTTGTTAATTGCCATTTTGCTGGCCTATTTGTTAGACCCCGTGGTTGAATTTGTGCAGAAACGGACGCGACTATCCTCCAAGTGGTCATCGACAATCGTATTTTTCCTCTTTGTGGCGCTGCTTATTACCTTAATTGTCACATTGGTTCCGGTTTTGGTACGTCAGGCTGTTGGATTGGTCGGCGATTTGTCAGACATTGAACGGTACATTGAGGAGTTGATGGCACAGCCGATTGTGATTTTGGGACAGGAGTTTCGTTTAAACCAGACTCAATTTAGCGATTTACTCGGGCAATTATCGGAGGACCTGACACCAGCTATGGAGGGTGCGCTTAATGTGCTCGAAGTTACATCTACCGGTCTGGTTTGGACGGTGGTGGTTTTTGTAAGCACTTATTACTTTTTGTTTGACGCCGCTTCGATTCAAAAATGGCTTGTTGGCAGCGTCCCTGCTGCTTTTCAGGGTGATATGCGCCGTTTGTTGCAAGAAATTGATGCGGTATGGCGAGCTTATGTGCGCGGTACGCTGGCGTTGGTGTTGATTATTGGGGTGGTGTTTACGCTGGTGTTAACGGCCGTTGGCCTACGCGGTGCTGTAGCTTTAGGCATTTTAAGTGGCCTGTTGGTTGTTTTACCTGAATTGGGGCCGCTCATTTCTGGTGTGCTCTCGGTCATTGTGGCCTATATTTGGGGATCGCACTATTTGCCATTAACCAGTTTTTGGTTTGCGATTTTAGTGGGCGTTATTTATTTTGTCTTGATGCAAATTCGGGCGATTTGGCTGCAACCGCGCCTGATCGGCCGTTTTTTGCGTTTGCATCATGGACTCGTCTTTGTTGTTTTGATTGCTACGCTGGTTTTGTATGGGGCCTTGCCTGCACTGGTTATCATTCCGATATTGGCTTCGTTTGGCATTGTGGGGCGGTATGTGCGCTTGAAGCTATATGGTTTTGACCCGTGGACGGAAGGGGCTGTTCCTTCATTTGCGCGTGAATTGGTGCAAGCGCATGACGCACCGCCGGAGAAGCCAGTATGGCTGGAAAAGCTGGAACAACGTCGAAAAAGGCATTCGGATTTAGCAGAAAAGAGTGATTGAAAGATGTGTGGGAAAGTATGTTGGCGACTGCCACGGAAGTAAACATAAAATGAATATATTGTCGATTGCTATCATCATTTTTATTTTTCTTGAAAGCTTGAATGTCTTGACGCTGTACTTTAATCCAGGGTCGCAGATGGGTAATGGGCTGGGGGTTTTTAATGCGTGGGAAAAATCCAAGGCTGATCCAGAGATGCACCAATTTGTGCGTTATTTGGTGTTTTGGGTTGCTGGAACCAAGCTGATTTTTATTGCCCTGCTGTTGGTCATCTTGCTTACTGCGGGAGAATCTACGCAACTGCTAACTGTTGTGGCTATGATTGCTTCGATTTCATCGTTTTTCTGGCGACTTTACCCCATTATCAAATCCTTGGATGCAGAAAACCATATCACGCCACCTGGCTATTCTAAAACGTTAGGCATGATGATTGCTGGGTTTATAGGGCTGTTTGCTGTTGCATTGGTCTGGTCGTTGTTGGCCGGGTGATATAACGGCCGTTTCTCCATCCCTCATGCTCACTCTAGAGTGTGAAGAATACAGCCGTTTTCCCAATCAACCAACTTCCTCCACCGGTTGCAAATCCGCCATCTCCCGCATCAACTT
>QQUD01000288.1 GCA_008501785.1 Chloroflexota bacterium | reverse complement strand
TTGTCATTCCGAGGTCTGCCGAGGAATCTTGCTTTGAGGCAGAGGGTTCTTGACAGACACGAAGCAAGATTTCTCACTCCGAAGACTGCGTTCGAAATGACAACTTTCTTAGTAGAGCCTGTGCTGAGGCCCTGCGAAGTATCCACCGAGAAATCCCCCAGCCTTTAATGCAAAGGAAAAAGGGATTCCTCAGAGGGCTTCGGAAGGGCGTTTATTGAGGTATAGGTGCTTCCTGGAAGCTGAATAATTATTGACTATGCCAATGATTACAAGCTTTCAGGAAGTTTTTTGCTTTTCCAATGCTCTGACAAAGTTATGACCCCAGTAATTTTGCTAAATTTTCTTTAAATGGCGGGTACACGACTCCTTTTTCGGTGATGATGGCGGTGATGTATTTGGCTGGCGTAACGTCGAATGCGGGATTGCCGACTTCGATATCGTCGGGGGTGATTTGCCATGTGCCAACATTGGTTACTTCTTGGGCGGGTCGTTCCTCAATTTCAATGCCATTACCTGTTGGGGTTTCCATATCGATGGTCGTGGTGGGGGCGGCAACGTAAAAGGGAATATTATTTTCGTGTGCCACGACGGCTAGATTGTATGTGCCAATTTTGTTCGCGGTGTCTCCATTGGCAACGATTCGATCTGCACCCACAACGCATAAATCTACCCCTGCGGTTCGCATGTAATGACCGGATGCGCCATCGGCAATTACTTTGAACGGAATCCCTTGATGCTTCAATTCGTAAGCAGTTAAGCGGCCACCTTGCAGCCGGGGACGTGTCTCGTCAACGAAGGTGAATACTTTTTTGCCATGTTCGTGGGCAGTACGAATCACGCCGAGGGCTGTGCCATAATCGACTGTTGCCAAACTACCGGTGTTGCAATGGTGGATGATGGTTGCCTTGTCGGGAATGAGCGGTAATGCATTCATTCCGAGTTGTTTGTTGATGGCGATGTCTTCGGTGGCGATGGCGTGCGCTTCGGCAAGGGCTGCGGCTTGGAGGTTGGTGATTGTATCAAATGCGGGATTGGCGATGTGTGCCATCATGCGATCAATGGCCCAGAAGAGGTTAACGGCCGTTGGCCGCGCCTGTCGCAACAGTTCTGCTGCTTCGTCTAGTTCTGTGCGGAGAGCGGTGGGGGAAACGGCCGTTGTTCTCACCGCCACCAAAGCCAATCCATACGCGGCTGCGGCTCCAATTGCTGGTGCGCCGCGAATCACCATATTTGTGATTGCTTTTGCCACATCTTTGTAGGTCGTATAATCATTGTAAATCGTCTCGTGCGGCAGCTTCCGCTGGTCCAGCATACGAACGATGCCTTCATCTAACCATTCAATACTGCGAAAAGTTGTCATTTTAGTTCTCCATTGTAGGGCGTACCCTTGTGGTCGCCCTCTTTTGTGCTGGCAAATTAAGGGCAGGCACAAGGCGCTGTCCCTACAATAATTTACGTTATTTGGTTGATTTTTTCGGGATACAAACTAAACACACCATCCTCCGAAGCGTCGCAGATGCCACGTTCGGTGATGAGGCCGGTGACGAGTCGGGCTGGGGTGACGTCGAACGCATAATTGGCGGTGAGGCTGTTTTCGGGTGTAAGTAAAACTCGTTTGATTTCGCCTTCATGTAAGCCCTGAATCGTGCGAACTTCGGTGGCGTCTCGTTGTTCGATGGGTACTTCTTTCACACCGTCACGCATCAGCCAATCAAAGGTTGAGGAGGGAAGGGCTGTATAAAAGGGTATGCCATTGTCGTTGGCGGCTAATGCTTTCAGGTATGTGCCGATTTTGTTGCCAACGTCGCCAGTGTAAGTGGTGCGGTCGGTGCCAGTGATGACGAGATCAACCATGCCGTGCTGCATCAGATGGCCGCCCACATTATCTGCGATAACTGTATGTGGAATGCCGTGTTGCCCTAATTCCCAGGCGGTGAGGCGTGCGCCCTGGTTGCGGGGGCGCGTTTCATCGACCCAAATGTGAATGTTGATGCCTTTGTCGTGAGCGGCGTACATGGGAGCGGTAGCGGAGCCATAATCGACAAAGGCCAGCCAACCAGCGTTGCAGTGTGTGAGGATGTTGACTGGTTCGCCGTTTTTGTGTTGGCTAATGGCTTCGATAATGGAAACGCCATGTTCACCGATGCGGCGGCAGTAGTCGGCGTCTTCGTCGGCAATGGCTTGGGCTGTGTTGAGGGCAGTCTGAATTTTGTCTTCGATGCTGCCTGCGACTGTGCTAATGGCTTTGAGTTGGCGATCAACAGCCCAAGCGAGGTTAACGGCCGTGGGCCTTGTCGCCTTCAATTTTTCACCAGCAGCAGTTAGTGAATCCATAAACGCATTTTTTGCCGCCTGTCGTGCCGCGATATACATGCCATACCCGGCGGTTGCGCCAATGAGACCAGCTCCGCGTATGTGCATATCCTTTATTGCACGTGCAACGTCGCTGACAGTTTCTAAATCTTCAATGATAAATTTATGGGGGAGGTGACGTTGATCAATAATGCTGACAATGTTTGAATTCTCTTCATTCAGCCAAATGGTACGATAATGCTTGTCGTTTACGTTCATTAGTAACTCCAATAAATTAATAACGAAATTATAGTATTTGCAGTGCCAGTTGTACAAAGTAATATTGAAATTATTTAAGAATAGGGATTTTTCCTCGAAGACTCGTTGAAATGACGGGAGTAGGTGCAAGATGAATGAAATCGAACAACTTTTTCCAAAACCGATAGAATCACACCAATTGGAAGGTTTGTATTTGTCGCATGAGTTGCGGCAGTATGCTTCGGAGACTGAACGGCCGTTTGTCTACGCCAATTTTGTGGTCAGTTTAGACGGCCGTATTGCCATCCCGCATCCCAGCGGCGATGGACTGATGGTTCCCAAAGCGGTGGCGAATGAGCGGGATTGGCGGCTGTTTCAGGAATTGGCGGCGCAGGCGGATTTGATTATTAGCAGCGGTCGTTATTTGCGGGATTGGGCTGATGGGCGCGCGCAGGAAATTTTGCAGATGGATGATCCGCGTTTTGCTGATTTGCGAGAGTGGCGTGTTTCCAACGGACTGAAACCACAGCCGGATATTGCGATTATTAGTGGCAGCCTTAACTTTCCCATTCCTGAGGTGTTGACGGAAAACGGCCGTAAAGTCATCATCTTCACCACTGCTAATCCAGACCCAGTGCGAGTGCGTGAGATTGAGGCAAAAGCTGGACAGGTGTTTGTGGTGGGGGATGAAACGGTGGACGGAAAACAGTTGGTACGCAGTATGTCCGAATTGGGGTATCAAACGGTTTATTCGGCTGCGGGGCCGCGCATTTTGCATTTGCTGCTGGAGGGTGGGGTGTTGAACCGGCTGTATTTGGCCCATGCGAACCGGCTGCTGGGCGGGAATCCGTTTTCGTCGATTGTGGAGGGTGGGTTGTTGGAAACGGCCGTTTCAACCAAACTCAACACCCTCTACTACGACGCGACCGGGGTAGATGGCTTCGGCCAACTCTTTATTTCCTATGATATTGACGTTGGCAATATATAAAGATAGTAGGACGCAGATTAACGTACATTGACAACTACAGACCACGATTTATTTTTAGCGATTTCTAAATCATGTAAGTTAAGGCCGTTGTTGTCTGTGTAGGCAAGAAAACGGCCGTTTTCTCCTAAATTATCTTCTGTATTTGTTGGATTTGATGCTGCGGCTTCATGGGTGTTTGTAGTTGGCATAGGCCTTTCAGTAGTTGTGAGAATGGGACGGAATATGGCAATGTGGTCAGCGACTCCTTCCTGCGTCATTGGTGGCCATTGTTCGTATGCGGAGGGGAGGGAAGCATAATGTCCGTTTTTATCCCGCAGCAAATAAGCCATCTCAGGGTCATTGGCAAAATTCAGGACAGCGCGGTGGCCAAAGTCAAAAGCGATGCCACCCCCTTCTATTGGTTCCTTCCGTGGTGGCTGGTCGTCCCACCAGCCCATTTCGGTTTCGTTGATAAACGCGATGATTTTATCGCCAACTTGGGGTGTAATTAACAACGGCGTCATACCGGACCAGTTTATGAGAACCAGATTAATCAACGGCCGTTTCTCATCCATCTTTTGTGTAAGCTTGGAAATTATTTGTCGTAAAATCTTGCTTGGTATTTGTCGTAGTGGTCCTATTCTCGGCCAATTTGTTAGCCACAAAACGTCCGTTGTTACTTATACAGTTTGTATATGTGATACGGCG
>QQUD01000398.1 GCA_008501785.1 Chloroflexota bacterium | reverse complement strand
CTGATAAGATCGATATTCCTTTCCATCAACTCATTGGCCAGTTTCACAAGATGATCCAGACTTCTTCCCAAACGATCCAATTTCCAGACGACAAGAACGTCTCCCTTCCTCAATCGTGATAAAAGATCGTTTAGAACTGGGCGAGAGGTTTTTGCCCCACTGACAATTTCTCGAAAGACCTTTTCACAACCAGCTTGTTTGAGAGCATCTTCCTGAAGAACAAAATTCTGGTCTTTAGTGCTGACGCGAGCATATCCAATGCGCATGATAACCTCCTGTAGTTAAAAATACTCAAGTCTCGCTAGTTTATGTTACTTTAAATTATTTAACCAATTTATGTAACTGGAATTGGATACGAAAATGAGCGTTTAAGTTAACGGAAGCGGGTAACGAAAAACGGTGGTTTTATGTGACTCGCTTTCTGCTATTTTTTGAGCGTACCGGAGAGGATTTTCAGCAAAAACTGGCTTAGAGGGGCTTACAGACGGAATAAATGTGATCGCATAGCGTTGTTTTTTGCGCAGGATCTACAAAAAGGCCGCTTGCCAAACTTGTTGAGCAAAGCGTAGCGGCTCATGCTGATGAGCTGCAACAGTTGATCAACGAGACATTTTCAGAGGCGCTCAACGATGCGTCTTTTAGAGAAGAGTTCAAGCTATCTGTGCGAAATAAGACTGCAAAAGTCCTTGCACAAAAAAGCGGCGGCGAAGTGGAAAAGCGCATCAACGAGCTGCGGGCCAATCCAGAAACGCGCACGCGCATCAGTGCAGCCCTGTTGCAGCTTGTTGATGAGGCACTGGGATAACGCAGTGTTTCACATCGGATGAAGGGAGAAACAATGGACACTAAAGAATTGATGGCACAACTTCTCGAAATAGCAAAAGACAATGAGTGGCAAAGTCGTAACGCCGCCGAAAACAATTATTGTCCTTATTGCGTCACCGATGACGAACGATGGACTGACCAGGTTGCACACCACGATGGTTGTAAGTTTGTCGCTGTCGTAGATGCGGCTGAGAAATATCTGGCAAACGACACACACTAACTGTAGTATCTCATAGTTTTTGAGAATAACCTCCCCTTCAAAGCAACCCTTATCTCACAGTTTTTGAGAATTCTGTCTCAAACTTTTTGAGAATAACCTACTGCTGTGTCATAGTTTTTGAGAATAACCTACAAACATCAAATTTCCTATATCATAGTTTTTGAGAAAACCCTACTTGGCATTCTGTGTCACAGTTTTTGAGAAAAACCTAATCTTGTTTGCAAGGCCCGCCGGTTAGGCGGGCCTTGTCGTTTTCTGAGGCAGATCCCGACGTGATAGGATGGTATTTAGAGAATTGCCAGGAAAGAAACGCTGGCACCTCTGCTTATTAACCCCAATCTTGTAAAGGAGAATCTGCAATGCCTGTCAGAAACGTTTCCAATCGAGGAAGACGAAATATTATTGGCTACTTTCCATCACTAAAGATGTGCCGGATGGTGCAATTTGAATCAACCCTGGAACGCGACCTTATTTACCTGCTGGACTTTGACCCTCAAGTCGCTGAATTTGAGGAACAACCGCTCAAGATCGCCTATCAATACGAAGGGAAGGGGAAGGGCTATACACCAGACTTCCAAGCGATGTTTACCAGTGGACAAATCGCGTTGCTGGAATGCAAGCCACATCGTTTTGTCAAGAAAGAAGAGAACCAACATAAGTTCAGCATGGCTCAAGGCTGGTGTACCGCACGGGGGTGGCGGTTCCATGTAATAACTGACAAACAACTGCGAACCGGTTACCGGGTACAGAATGTTAAATTGCTGACACAACATGCCCGGCACGAGGTCGGTGTAGAGATCAAAGGCAGCATCTTTGCCTGCTTGGCCAACGCCAAACGGCCGTTAACCATAAACGATGTCATGCTGGCCGTGAATCCGACCAAACCAACCGCCGTTATCATGCCCATCCTGCACATGGCCTACCATCATGAACTGTATTTACCCTTAAACAAAGACCCGCTCAATGCGCAAACCCCTATCAGTTTATACGGTCCCCTCTGGCGGCAAAGGAGAGAACGATGAGTACCGCACGTTTCTCAACGGGTAGAGAATTCGTCTGGCAGGGCGTCATTTACGAAGTCAAACGACTTCTGCCCAACCAACAATTGCAAATCGAAAACATTGCCACAGGCCAAGTGCGTCGAGTGGCTTTTCAAGAATTAGTCGAAGCACTGGTTGCCAAACAGCTAACCTTTTGGGCGAATGGCAAACCAGTTTCCGGGCCAAAAAGCGGTTACATTGACCTTTCAGACTGTCCGGAACATTTGCGTGCCATTGCCGAATACCGTCTGGTAGTGATTAAACCGCTGCTGGCTTTGGGACACACCACCATTGGCAAAGAGGCCATTTTAGCCCGCATTCAGGAAGTAAAAACAGAACAAGAAAAAGGGAAAATACAGCAAATGCCGCTTAGTTCTGCTTCAGTCTATCGTTGGTTACGGGATTACGTTCACAGCGGTCGTGATATACGCGCCCTTGTCCCCAATACTGAAAAACAAGGCGGTAGAAGTCAACAGCGTCTCGCTCCAGAAATTAACAGCATTGTGAAAGCTGTCATCGAAGACCATCGGCATACGCCGGGCTTTGCCACCATAGACGACATCCACCACGAAGTGGCGGTGCGCCTGACAGAAGAAAACCATTCACGAACCGAACAGGAAAAGTTACCATTACCCAGTCGCGCTTCCATCGCTCGCCGCATCCAAGCCGTTGACCAGGGGGGCAATATCACAGCCAGACGAAAGGGAAAAACGGCCGACCGCCAATTTGGTATGACCGAATATCCCACGCTTCCTTTAGAACGAGTAGAAATAGATCATACCCTGACCGATGTCATCATCGTTGACGACGAAGACAACCTGCCTCTGGGCCGGCTGACTTATACATCCTGCCTGGATACGGCCACCCGCTACCCATTGGGCCATTACATCGGTTTCGAGCCGCCCAGTTACCTGACAGTGATGGAATGTCTCTACCATGCCATCCTGCCCAAAGGGGATGTGCACCAAAAGTACGGGACTAAACATGAGTGGCTGGCCTGTGGCGTTCCCTACACCCTGGTGGTAGACAACGGCAAAGAATTCATTGGCCGGGATCTGCGAGACGGCTGTGAATCGCTGGGCATTATTCTGCAACAGTTACCAGTACAAACGCCACATTTGAAAGCGGCTATTGAACGCGCCTTTGGCACGGTTAATACGGGGATTCTGCACAAACTGCCCGGTACAACACTTTCCAACATCGTCCAACGGGGGGATTATGACAGTCTGAAGTATGCTTCCCTGAGATTGGGTGAGCTAGACCAAATCCTGCATATCTTCCTGTTGGACATATACGCCGAAAGTTTTCATCGAGGATTGCAAGGGATTCCAGCGCGGCGGTGGGAAGAAACCACCCAGCAAGGTTTTTTCCCCAGAGTGCCGACTAACCCAGATGATGTCCTTATTCTCTTGGGGCGAACAGCCTATCGCAGCCTGCATCACTATGGCATTGAGTTTGAATCATTACGCTACAATGCTCCCTCCCTGGGTTCGCTCCGTGCCGGACTAGAAGTGGAGAAACGAAAGCGGCATCCGGCTAACGGGAAACGGCCAAAAAGCAGCGCGGTGAAAATAAAATATCATCCAAATAACCTGAGCCGAATTCATGTTTACGACCCCTTTGACCAGGTGTATCTGGAAGTTCCCGCACTGGCCCAAACATACACTTCTGGCTTATCCCTCTGGAAACATCGCGTTATCCGCCGGTTTGTATTGGACCAGCGAGAAAGAGTCAATATTGTAGCTTTGGGCGAGGCCAAGCGGCAGATTCAGCAAATTGTTCAGGAAAGTAAGGAACGCTCCGGCTTGCGCAGCCGGGCAAAGATTGGCCGTTGGCAGTCTGGCGGCCAGCAGCAAGAATCTACGCCCGCATCCCCTGTGTCAAGCAACGCCGTTCCTTCTTTTTCCCCTGCATCTCCACCTGATGTTGGTCTGGACGAAGGAGAAGGGGAGGGGTGGAGTGTGAGCTACACTTTACCAACAGAAAACATCGCCGCAGAATCCAATGGGAGTAAAACCGCATGAACAACGAAAATGAAATGACCCCACTGGACAAAGCCAGGACGATGCTCATCCGCTATCCGCGCTTTGAAGAACTGCACGAATCTATCCAGGAATGTGTGGAAATGTCCCGCAATGCTGGCGAACCG
>QQUD01001104.1 GCA_008501785.1 Chloroflexota bacterium | reverse complement strand
ATTTTGCAGTTCAACAACAAGTTTCGCATTTTCCTGTTCTGCCTTGTCAATTTGTGCTAAAAGCCCAACAAAAATATATGACATGACTGGTGCAATTAATAGGGGGACAATTGCAGCAATAATTAAATTTTGAATCAGATTGTGTGTAAAACCACTGAAAAGTGAAATGATTCCTCTTATGCCGACCGAAATCAACATAGATGACACGGTTATCCCAACCCCTGTTTGAACTACCCCGAGCTTGCGAATGTATTGACGAAGCATGCTGTTATGTTTTCCATTTTAAATCAACCCTACGACGTTCTCAATTGAACACCTCATTAATAATTGTAACGACAAATCTCGATAATTTCATTAACCTTTTAGTCATTGTTTCCTAGTTCCTTAGTCTGATTGCACAATAGGCAAATATCCGATTTCCGAATAGGTTAGCTTTTCAAATGCACCAATGTCATGGATTGCTGAAGCATCCTCATCCCCATCTTGTGGTCGAGGAATGCCATCAAAATCATTCGTTGGGGCATCGACAGCAGAACCATTGTCAATGGCTGGAGAATTGGCTTGCAAATGAAAATTGGCCTCTGAAGCACGAATGAATAATGGGTTTCCTAAAACAAAGTTGACATCGTTAATCGCATTTTCATCATCCTGTGTACCATCAATTAAATTGTGGTCTACCGTCAGTGATGCAGTTGATTCGTTAATTATTTGAGATGTATGATTCTGGCTAAAAATATTATTTCTCACAACAATACCTGACACATCTGGATTTTCATTAAAAAATCCGCCCCCCCAACCATCTGTGCCATTGTTGTAGGCTGTGTTGTTTATAAAATGAACGTTTTCAATCGGGTGCACAAATATGCCTGGTTCGCCCCAGTTGCCTATTTCAAGACCATTGCTTTTATTTTGATAAACGATATTGTTATAGATGTTCACATGTTCAAGCAGTCCACCCTTTTCAGACGCTATCGTAATGCTTGCCCCACAATGATGCGTCGTGTTTTGGTAGACTTCGATATTGAATGTATGTTTATCCCAGGCATCTATATAAAGACAGGTTCTTTGGCCTCCCATATCATGCACAAGATTCCCGAAAACATTCCCGTTGCTTGACCCGTCTTTGATATCGATACCTTCTCCGCCGTTTCTCCCTCAAATCACGTGATAAGAAAAATTTCAAACAAATGAAGATACAAGAAAGAAAAATTAACTGGCAAAACAGCCAATGAGCGTCAGGCTGAGAACTGAAACAACGCCGAGTACGATTCCGGCAACAATTTGACTGGGGGTATGGCGCTTAAGGTAAAGTCTTACCCAACAAACAGCTATCACAAAGGGGAACACATAAGTGAAGCTGGTTGGCCAATTAAAAACCAATCCGATGAGCATGAAGGTGGCCATGATGCCTGTGCTGTGCATACTAATCAACCAAGTAACATTGACAATGCCCAACACCGCCAGTTCGATAATATTGAACAGAGCAAGACAGCGCAGCAACTGTGGTCCCTGGAACCAGGTCAGAGTGCCATAGGCAATCGCCGCAAAGAGTACCGCACTGAAATACGGTAAATGCCGCTCTTTGGTGTTGCTCATGTGCAGTTCGGTAATTCGACCCGTTTTTAACAGATAGAGGACAAATAAAATGGGGGCTAATGACACAATCAAGCCATAGACGGCTGCCCAGCCCATGCCTGACCAAAACGGCCGTTCTCGCAGCGCAAACAAAATCCCCAAAATGGCAAACATGACTGGTGGACTAACAACGTTTGAAAAATGGCGGGCAAACTTAACCAGCCCCGTACGATTTTCGGTGAAGGTGTCACGTGGTATTGTCATAATTTAAAAGGTGAACGGGCGTCCGCGCCCGTTCACCTTGTCAGGATCACGTCCCTTCTTGCCAAGAGCTGAGGTAGTGAACTTGTTCTTCAGTTAACGTGTCAATTTCCATACCCATTGCTTGCAGCTTAATGCTGGCAATGTGTTGATCAACTTCTGCGGGTACTTTGTAAACTCGGTTTTCTAGCTTGCCTTTGTTGTCTAGCAGATATTTGGCAGCCAATGCTTGACCGGCAAAGCTCATATCCATTACAGACGCCGGATGTCCTTCGGCGGCGGCCAGGTTGATGAGACGCCCTTCGCCGAGCAGGTTCAGTTTACGGCCGTCTTTGAGCGTGAACTGTTCCACAAACGGCCGTACCAGACGTGGCTCGTCAACTGCCATCTCGCGTAAAGCAGCTTTGTTGATTTCCACGTCAAAGTGACCAGAATTCGCCAGCAATGCGCCATCTTTCATCACTTCAAAGTGATGTTTGTCCATCACATGAATGTCGCCAGTCGCGCTCACAAAGATGTCACCAATTGGTGATGCATCAATCATCTTCATCACACGGAAACCATCCATAACAGCTTCCAATGCTTTCAACGGATCTACTTCAGTAACAACGACATTGCCACCCAAACCGCGGGCACGCATCGCAATACCACGGCTGCACCAGCCATAACCAGCAACAACAACAACTTTACCAGCAATCAAATAGTTGGTGGCGCGAATCACACCGTCCATAGTGGATTGGCCGGTTCCATACCGATTGTCAAACAGATGTTTGGTCATCGCGTCGTTAACAGCCATCATCGGGAATTCCAACGCGCCATCATTTGCCATTGCACGCAAGCGAACGATACCGGTTGTGGTTTCTTCGGTGCCGCCAATGATCTGGCCCATTGCATCCCGTCGATCTTTATGAATGGTGCTGGTCACGTCAGACCCATCATCCATAATGATGTTTGGTTTGTGATCAATTACTGCCTGGATATGATTGAAATAAGTTTGATTGTCTTCGCCTTTTACTGCGAAAACAGGGATTTCATAATGAGCAACCAATGAAGCGGCCACATCATTTTGTGTGCTCAAAGGATTGCTGGCGCATAACATCACGTCTGCACCACCGGCCTGCAAGGCAATCATCAAATTGGCAGTTTCAGTCGTAACATGCATACAACCACTAATCCGAACGCCAGCAAAAGGTCGGTCTTCTTTAAATTGCTTCTGTACACCGCGCAATACGGGCATTTCTTGTTCTGCCCATTCCATCCGCAGCCGCCCGCCTGGGGCTTCATCAATGTTTTTAATATCGTATTCCATAGGAATGTATTCTCCTTAAGGGTATTTTTTCATTTTCCCGGAAACTGAACGGTGTTTATTAAGAAAAATTCTGTTCAAAGTTTCCGGGAAAATCCAAATTGACAAGTTATGTTAACAAAATGTCTAACGCACCGTCATCATCTTCTTGTTGACGGTATCGTGCAATAAACTCTTTAATGGTGTAATGGTGGCTTTGTGTGCCTAGCTGTTCGAGCACATAGGTCGATGCCAATGCTCCCATTCGTCCAGCAATATCCCAGGGCAAACCAAGCTGCATACCACGCATCAGCCCACCGCGAAATGCATCACCTGCACCAGTAGGTTCTACAATTTTTGTTGGTGGAAAAACAGGGATTTCGTAACGTTTGCCATCCATTACCAAATAGGAGCCATCGCCACCTTGGGTGACCAACAGCCCTCCGATTTTTTCAAAGATTTGATCTTCGCTGAGTCCTGTTTTTTCTTGGATGAGTTGATACTCATATTCGTTTACTGACAAAATGGTGCAGCCGGTTAACCCTTGCAGCAGCTCATCACCATTCATGCGTGCTGTTTGCTGGCTGGAATCATAAATGAAAGGGATTTTGCTGGTTCGGCACTCGTCCGCGTAGGCGATCATGGCACCTGGGTCATTGGGCGAAATGATTGCTAAATCGGTGTCAGGTGCATATTCCGCAAATGTCAGTTTGCCGGCGTGGGACATGGCTCCTGTGTAAAAGCTGGCGATTTGGTTTTGTTCTTGGTCTGTGTTGACAAAGAATGAGGCGGTAAAATCATCCGCGATTGTCACAATCGCAGAGGTGTCTACCCCAATTTCGTCAAGCCATGCTCGGTATTCGGTAAAGTCTTGACCGACAGTTGCCATCACACTGGATTTTCCACCCAATAAGGCAATGGTATAGGCAATATTGGGAGCTACCCCACCGCGCTGTCGCTTGAGCGAATCAACTAAAAAGCTAAGGCTAATGTTGTGCAACTGATCTGCCAAAAGTGAATCCCGAAATTTGCCGGGAAAGGACATCAAATAATCAAATGCTATGGATCCTGTAACTACTCTTTTCATATTGTTTTCTCAAGGATTATCAAAATTCCAATAGC
>QQUD01001061.1 GCA_008501785.1 Chloroflexota bacterium | reverse complement strand
CGGTACAGAATTTAAAGATACACACATGAATCGGGTGTGAGCAAGGGAGCAAGGAGGCAAGGGGCAAGGGAGTTTACTGCATAGAATTTAGGAAGCATCGCGTTCTTTTTAGCTGAAAGCTGACACCTGATTGCTGACAGCTTTCTTACGGAGGATCACATTCCATATCCAGCACAAGTTACACGCGAACGGATCGTGCAGCAGGCACATGACATGATTGAAGCTGAAGGGGTTGCAGCATTGTCCCTTGCTAAATTGGCAGGGGCATTTGGTATCAAAGCACCTTCACTTTACCGACACGTTGGAAACAAAACGGGTTTACTCCGCGCCGTTAATTTACTCACAACTCAAATGCTGTTTACAGCAATGCACAAAGCTGAAGCAGGTGCGCCGACAGACCCAACGCAGCGATTGTTAGCAATTCTCCAGGCCTATCGCCAATTTGCACACGACAATCCAAACAGTTACCAATTGGCAATGACCAATCAAGATGATGAATTACGGCCAGATGAAAATGTGCTGGTGCAAATGGTGCTCCCGATTCAAGACATCATGATTGAAATTAGCGGCGAAGACAATGCACTGACAGCATTACGAGGCGCACTCGCGCTTGTTCACGGCTTTGCCATGTTGGAATTAAATCGACAACTACGGCGTGGCGGCGATCTTGATACTGCATTTACACAATCAGTAAAGGCTTATCTCGCCGGTTGGCAGCACAAATAAGCGGAGCATCTTTGGGTTGGCAACCAATAGCAAATTATTCAACACAAATTTAATTTCTCGTTCTGTGAGCGGTGCATATTCCCAATTTTGTACAAATGTTTGATTGTAAGCGCGACCAATTTTGTTAGCCCATCGAATCATTTCTAGCTTGTTTTTGAGCTGCACTACATGAAGATTTCTGCGCTTACTGACTCTTTCAGCAATACGGTGAATCCGCTCTGGCATCTAAAACGCACTTGCTTTTAAATAATGCGACACAAAATCCACTTCTTTAGCAAAACCTGACTCTTCCAGCAGCCGCAGATAATAAGGATAGTTGTAATTCATCATGTTCATCATCTGCTGGTGTTCAAAACCGGCTTGCAATATGCCGTACCCATCGAATGTTCATAAAATGGATGTTTGCGCCGATTCAACATGAGCGCAATGTCACTCCGAAAGGGTGGCACCCACTGTGGGCAGGATTGATACAACCGGTAATGCAAGTCGATAAATCGCTGTACCTGTGATTTATTGCCAGTATCTACTTTTTCAATGGCTAACATGAATTGGACCTCCTGAAAATAGCTATTAGCTATCAGCTTCCCGGCTCGGGGTCATGATATGGAGTAGATGCAAAGTGGTAGGCAACGAACCCTCCCACCTCACACTTCCACGCACCAACATCTTCATTTAGGCATCACTTTCTCAATTTTTTGATTGACAAACGGCCGTTTCTTAGACCCAACTAACCCCAAATTGAACCAACGTTGTAGATTTTTGCAGTACAAACCCGCAAAATAGAAACATGGAAACACGTCACGGGCTGATTCGGTTTGCATGGTTGTCAATCGGAACGGCCGTTCTCACCATCTCCCTCAAAGTAGCAGCCTATGCCCTCACCGGTTCCGTAGGGCTGCTGTCTGATGCCTTGGAATCGGGTGTGAATTTAGTAACGGCCGTTTTCTCCCTCATCGTCCTCTCCATTGCCACTCGCCCCCCAGACGACGACCATCCACACGGACACGGCAAAGCAGAATATTTTTCCAGTGGATTAGAAGGGTTACTGATTTTGGTGGCAGCAGGGGGGATTGGAATAACGGCCGTTCGCAGCTTCATCCACCCTCAACCACTAGAGCAACTTGGCATCGGCCTGCTAATCTCAATCGTCGCCGCCCTCTGCAACCTGATCACTGCCACCATTTTGCGCCGAGCTGGTAAACGCCACGACTCCATCACACTCACCGCCAGCAGTCACCACCTTTTGTCAGACGTATATACCTCCTTTGGCATTGCTATTGGTGTGGGCGCTGTGGCTCTCATTGGCTGGCAATGGCTAGATGGCACCCTCGCCCTCATCGTTGCCGCACACATTCTTCGCACAGGTCTAAATCTAGTTTACGACTCTTCACAAGGATTAATGGACCGCACATTGCCCAACGAAGAACATCAGCAAATTGTGAACATACTCGATGAATTCAAAGCACAACAAGTCCAATATCATGCACTGCGTACCCGACGTTCTGGCAATCAGCGATTTATTTCCGTTCACATTCAGGTTCCTGGCGCATGGAGCGTGCAACAAGGGCATGAACTTCTCGAAGACATAGAACGCAACATGCGCCAAACCATCCCCCCTGTTCACATCCTCACCCATTTAGAACCCTTAGAAGACCCTGCTTCTTGGGAGGACCTCACCTTGAACCGTGTGGACGGAAACGGCCGTTAATTGTTGATTGTTAATAAACAGGAAAACGGCTATTTTTGTCCGAGTTCTTTTGTCCGTGTTGTAATAGGCTGCGAGAAAACGGCCGTTATTGCTCATCCGTAATAATCCATCCAATCCGCGCTACCCGTGTTCTACACTTCAAAACTGCAAAAATGAATGGTTAACATAATCCTCCCCTCCCCCCTTTTATGCATTGACAACTGTACTAAACTAATATAAACTCAACTCAACTAAAATTTACTAAACACAGGTGCTAGAAACTATGGCCGATTCACCAATTCGCCCTCCAACAATTGAAGACATTGCCAAGCGCATTGGTGTATCAAAAAGCGCCGTCTCATTAGCCTTGAACAATAAACCTGGTATCTCCCAAAAGTTGCGTCAGTCTATTCTGGAGACAGCCCAAGAAATTGGCTACTCGCTTCCCGAAAGCCGTCAACAATCCTCAATTTTGCAAAGAAAATCTATTGCTGTTGTTCATCAAATTGGCGAGGAGCCTTTTAACGATATTTACGGATTTTTTATTACCATCCTCAACGGTATTCGCACATTCACCCAACAAGCTAATATCAACTTGACCGTTATTGGCGGTTATCGTAAAGGCGATTTGAACCGTCTTGGTGAGCATATCCTAAATGATAAAAATAATCCGCTTGATGGTTTAATTTTAATGGGACCCGGCGTTAAGAGAGAGAGTCAACTGCTGCGACAAACCATTGAAAAACAGGTTCCCCTCGTTGTGCTCAGCCGAAATTGGCCCGATATGCCGATTAGCACGGTTGGACAAGACCACCAACAGCAATCACAGATAGCGCTTGATCATCTCATTGAATTGGGGCATCGAAAAATCGCCTTTCTCGCAGGCATAAAAGATCAACAATACGACTGGTTTGATACGCGCCTGAAGTGCTATCAGGAGAAAATGGCCCAAATTAATTCTGAAGAATATGACAAAATAATTATTTTTGACGACGATGGAACCCAAGCTGTCAAACAACTTTTAGCAAAACAGCCTGACATAACGGCAATCTTTGCCATCCATGACCGTTTGGCTGTAGAAGTGATGGTGGAACTGAAGGAGCATGGGGTTAAAGTTCCAGAGGATATATCAGTCATTGGGCTTGATGATTCCGAACAAATTCCCGAAGGATGCCCCGAATTGACAACTGTAGGTTTCCCTCATTTCGATGTTGGCTATCTAGCTACAGAATTATTGTATAAACAAATGAACAATGCCAATATTTTTTATAGTAACATTTTGGTTCGGAGCAAGCTAATTAAGCGGTCCTCTTGTTACGCTTTAAATAAATAGAAGCAACTTTACAGGTGCTAGGGCCGGTTTCAGACCGCACCATGTGGCAGCTTATTGAGGACACCAACCACAGCCGATAGTTTTGTATAAATCTTCATACAAAGTTGACAAATGATCGGGTAACAGAATATAATGCCAACATTATTTTTTCATCTTGAATAAATAATAGATTACTAATTTACGGAAGACGGATTCCCACTGGTGAACATGAGCAAGTCAACTTTTGCAGTCAGCAATATTCTGCCTGTCAAAAAACATAATATGCGGGTAATTTTGCTCATATTTCTACACGGTGGTTCGGTTTGAAGCATATCATATTGAAAGCAAACTATAGAGGAGGCTGTTTTCAATAAGTTGTGCCTCAAATATCAAACAGAAGCTGCATTGGCAAAAACGATGGCGAATATCACCATTTTCGTTGTGCTAATCACGCACAAACTGTTTTTTTTGAATCTGGTGGCTGCGTGATGCAAGATTTTCTACAAAGCTCCCATGAT
>QQUD01000012.1 GCA_008501785.1 Chloroflexota bacterium | reverse complement strand
CTCTTTCCCGTCGATTTCAAACAACCCGGCGCTCACATTTTTTTTACCGCCATGACCTTTCCCCACATCACTATCGGCACAGCGTGCATTTTAGTGAGCATGTGGACCCTCCACAAATTAACAATTAACAATCAACAATCAGATTCACAATTCACAATTCATTATTCATTATTCATTATTCTCTTCATTTCAAACCTCTCTAATCTTCTCCTCGGCATCGCCTACCCTTTCCTACTCTATCTCGTCATCGGAACGGCCGTTCTCACCTGGCTCACCCTCACCCTCCAATCACAAACAATCCTCTGGAAACAAGGGGTCATCCTTGCCAGCACCTTTATCCTCCCCGCACCGCTTTACCTTTACTACGCCTACACATTACAAACCAACGCCGTTTTTGCCGCCTGGGATGCGCAAGCAGGCACACCTTCTGCCCCCTGGCCGCATTACCTCATCGCATTTGGTCCTTATTTGTTGTTGGCTGGCATTTTGTGGTGGAAACGGCCGTCTTCCCGCAAACAATACCTCATCTTCTGGTGCTGGCTGGTGGTTGTGGCGATTCTGCTCTATGCGCCGCTCAATCCACAGCGACGTTTTTTGCAAGGCATTCATGTCCCACTCTCTATCCTGGCAATGCTTGGACTAATTGATGTCATCATTCCGTGGTTGACTCAGACCAACATCTGGCAACGCATTACAACCTTGCCACGCTACGAAACTCCCAAAATGGTTCAGCTGCTGCTAGTACTTTTTCTGTTGTGGATGAGCGTTTCAAATTTGTATTTGTGGGCAGATGTGACCAGAATGGCCGTTTTCGTCCAGCCCTACCCCCTCTTTCGATTAACAGACGAAGCAGACGCCGCTGCATGGCTGCGGACAAACGCACCTCAATCTGCCATCGTTCTCGGTGATCTCCAAACCGGCAACTACATCGCCGCCCGCTCAGGGCAGCGCGTCATCCTCGGTCACTGGGCCGAAACCGTTGACTATGAAATCAAAACAACCATCGTCACCCAATTTTTTGCCGCTGACACCAGCAACACCTGGCGACTAAACCAGCTAAACACCTACCAAATCGATTACGTTTGGTACGGCCCACGCGAAAAAAAGATAGGCGCTTTTGATCCCGCAAACGCCAATTACCTGATGCCCATTTACGCAAACGGCCGTATCACCATCTACGCCGTTCAACCCTAAATACTTTTCAGAAATTGGACACTGATTGAACAAATAACACGGAATTCTCTTTTTTTATCCGTTCAATCCGTATCATCCATGTCCAATTTTCTTATCTGCCAATGTGCCACATTACCAAAAAGGATACTCTTTCCCTACACTCTCTATATAAAAGTTGCCTTTCTTTGAAAAATCCAGCACCATCCCCTACAATTCGCTCAGACCTTATCAATTTCAAATCAAAACAGGTGTCAACAACATCAATCATCATCAGAAATAATGTAAGACGCACTCACTACACTAAGTTAACCGTCTACGGTTCACCATTTACTGATTACAGTTTACCGATTACCGTCCACGGATTACCAAATAGTGACATCTGATTAATAGGAGAACAAATGAAAGGACTCATTCTCAGCGGTGGAAAAGGTTCTCGCCTCTATCCACTTACCTACACCAATGCCAAGCAGCTCATTCCAGTGGCAAACAAACCCGTGCTCGTGCGGGTAATCGAAAGCATTCGCGACGCCGGTATTACAGAAATCGGGATTGTCGTCGGCGATACCGCTCCCAAAATCAAAGAAGCCATTGGTCGTGGCGGCGAATGGGGTGTCGAAATCACCTACATCCACCAAGATCAACCGCTCGGATTGGCCCATGCCGTAAAAGTATCTGGCGATTTTCTCGGCGATGATCGATTTGTCATGTTTTTGGGTGACAATGTGATTCAAGGTGGCATCAGCCCGCTCATCGCCCAATTTGCCGAAAGCGAATGGAACAGCCAAATTGTGCTAACCCGCATCGAACATCCTGAACATTATGGCGTTGCCGAACTCAACAGTGATGGCAGCATCAAACAACTCATCGAAAAGCCAAAAGACCCGCCCAGCAATTTAGCACTCGTTGGCATTTACATGTTTGACCACAATGTAATGACGGCCGTTAACGCCATTAAACCCTCATGGCGTGGCGAGTTAGAAATCACCGATGCCATTCAATGGCTGGTCGATAACGGCCACGCCGTCCATCCCTACATCCATCGCGGCTGGTGGATCGACACCGGTCAACCAGGCGACATGCTTGAAGCAAACGACCTGGTTCTCGAAGAACTAGATTACAAAATTGAAGGCTATGTGGACCGAGATAGTCAGATTGGACGACGCGTGACGATTCAACAAGGAGCCGAAATCATCAACAGCGTGGTTCGTGGCCCCGCCATCATTGGTGAAAACACCCGCATTGTGAACAGCTACATTGGCCCATTTACCAGCATCGACAAAAACGTTACCGTCGAGAACAGCGAAATTGAACATTCAATGGTGCTCGAAAACAGCCAAATCTCTGACATCGAAGCCCGCATTCAAGACAGCCTCATCGGGCGTAATGCCACCATCAAAAAATCACCCTACAAACCCAAAGCCCTCAAATTTACCCTGGGCGACAATAGCAATATCGGAATTCTCTAAATATAAAAGATGCATCGTAACTTTTTCACGATGCATCTTTCAACATTTTCTATGCGTGCTTTACTTCAACGTGTTTCTTATGCCAGTGTGACGGTAAACGGCCGTATTGTCGGCCAAATCGAAAAAGGATTTGCCATTCTCGTGGGCATCACCCACAGCGACACCAACAAAGAAGCAGATTGGCTCGCCAACAAAATTGCAGGACTGCGCCTCTTTGAAGACAACGGTGGCAAAATGAACCTGGGATTGGCAGAGATTGGCGGGTCGCTGCTGGTTATCTCGCAATTTACGCTGTATGGGGATGCGCGGAAGGGAAAACGGCCGTCTTTCTCCCACGCTGCCCGCCCCGAACAAGCCGAACCCCTCGTCGACTACTTCTGCGAACAGCTGCGCGGCCACGGTCTCACCGTCGCCACCGGCATCTTCGGAGCCATGATGAAAGTCGAAATCCACAACGATGGTCCCGTAACACTCATGCTAGAAAAAAACCACGAATAAGAAATCACGAATAAGGTGAATGACACAAATCTCTTCATTCGTCCATTCGTCCCATCCGTGATTCATATTTTATCCAGTGTAGCTAATCCTGAAAATAATCCCAGTCGCCCAATCTGCTACGTAAAGGCTGCCATCTGCACTCACAGCCACATCAATTGGCGCTGCTAAACCGGTGGCAAAATTGACGGCGCTGCCGCCACCTGGCGTCATCCGCACCACCTTTTGTGCGCCAACAAAAGAACTCCACAAGGTAATAAACAGGCTGTTGTAATAACCAGGGAACTGGTCGGCCAAATAAGCTGTAATGCCGGTGGGTGAAGTATGTGGAGCAAACATCCAGGTAGGCTGAATCACCTGAATTTCTGGGGGTGCCTGGAAACAGACATCGCAATCATACCAGGGATACCCATGCTCTCCACCGGGAACAAGGCGGTGCAGTTCTTCGTTTGGACCATAGTCTGGTGCATTGTCTGTTGCCCATAATTGATTGTTGGCATCCCAGGCAATGTCATATGGATTTCGAATGCCACGAGCATAATTTTCCACTGCACCTGTATCTGGGTTAAACCGTAAAATGGATGCTTCTAGTGGGTGACGCTCATCTAGCTGCCCTTTCTGATCGCCCATCAAAATCTCGCCATGATCGGCACGCCCCCCCACCCCAACATAACCCATTCCATCAGGCCCGAAGGCAATCCCATTGGCTGCATGGAAATTGGCATAACAGCATGGCAATCCGCCAATCAGCTGACCTTGCCCCACAATGGAAACCTGTGACTCACCACCAATACTCTGATTGTTAGCACGACTCGAAACATACATTTGCCCTGTACCAGGACGGAAAGCAATACCGGTAGGTGTGTCAAAACCACCAACATACGTACCAACGTTTCCACTGTAGTTCATGGTATAGATGGTGCCTTGCTGAACCGCGATATAAAGCAGTGTATCTGGACCAAATGTGATGCTTGTTGGATTTCCTTCCACTCTGCCCACGTATGTCACATCAAACCCAGCAGGAACATTGATACGAGCTTCCCAACCCACACGGTCATCATTGCCAGGGTAATTTGCATCGGTAGGAACCGGCACATCACCTGCGGGGGGCGGGGGCGGG
>QQUD01000957.1 GCA_008501785.1 Chloroflexota bacterium | reverse complement strand
GCCGATATTTTCGGGCTGCTCAATCTGGCCTTGAGTGTGCCCTATCTCATCTGGCTGGTGTGGTTGGGTCAGTATTTCCTGAAAGGTAAAGTGTCTGATTTACAGGCCGCGTAGCGTTTTAGAGGATTGGTTCAGTCTCCAAGACTTAACCAATCTTAAAATGAGGAATTTTAAATGAAAAAGTTAACCTGGTGGTTTCGAATCGTTGGTGTATGGTATCTGCTTTTAACCTTGATGAATCTTTACATGATGTTTTTGGGCGGCGAACAGGGCCAGAAACTGATTATAGACAGCTTCCCTTTCCCAGCGGATGAGTGGGTGGTCCGGGCTTTTGTAGATGGCTGGTCTCCCTTCATGTTTGAGATGTTTGGCATTGCTACGTTTGCGCTGTGGGCTTCGCGCTCACCTGGCAAATATGTCAGTGCCGCCTTGCTAATCGTCTGGCTGGAGTTTACTCATGGCGTATTGGATGACATCTATCTGATTGCCCGAGGCTACGATGCTGCCGGATACATTGGGTTCATCGTCATCCATTTAATTATCATCATCACTGGGTTGTTGTTTGTCCGCCAGGCACAGGCCCAGACAGAGTCATCTCAACTGGCGATGGGTGATTAGGTATGTCCTTGATGGGGTGTGAGATGATGAAACGGCCGTATCCCTTCCTTCTGGTTCTTGTTGTTGTGCTGCCATACCTTGATGGAAATTATTTGACCAGAAAGAAAACCCCTCGGGGTCTGAACGTAGACCTGATAACAAAACAATTGAAAGGAGAATCACATGATTGGTAACGTTTTAATATTATTGGTCGTCATTGGTTTGTTAGTTCTGTTTGGCTGGCTTGCCTACCGGGCGATACGCGCCCAAAAATTGTGGGTGAAGATTGTCGGGGGGCTGCTGGCCGGTTTGGTGACGTTGGTGTTTGCGGCGCTTACCGTCACGGGTGGCATGGGTTTTGCTGCGGCCTATTTCCCCGGCGCAAATCCCGCGCCTGATCTCACGGTAGCGAAGACGCCGGAGCAAATTGCTCGTGGCGAATATCTGGTGAATCTCTCGTGTATTGGCTGTCACAGTGCTGTCAACGCAGCAGGCAACCCGTCCGAACAGCATCCGTTGACCGGCGGCTGGAACATTGCTGCCGCGGAAGGGTTTGGCTTTATGGGCGATATGGTGACAGAGAACCTGACGCCGGGCGGCAAGCTGGTCGCATACAGCGACGGCGAAATGTTTCGTGCGCTGCGCTACAGCATCAATAAAGAAGGGGACCTCCTCCCTTTTATGGACTTAATGCCGTACAAAGCGTTGAGCAATGAAGATACGGAAGCGATTATTGCCTACTTGCGGTCTGTGCCTGCGGCAGAATCAGATATCGAGACGGGCAGCAGCTTGAAGTTTCTGGGGTTGGTCATGAAAGGGGCCGGTATGCTGCCAGCGGAGTCTGGCACCGCATCGGTGAGTGCGCCAGCGGAAGGTGTTACGGCCGCATATGGCGAGTACGTTGCCATCTACGGCGATTGCCGTGGCTGTCATGGCCCCGATGTGACCGGTGTTGCCCCTTCCGCAGCCGATCCGGCAGGCACGCCCAATCCACGCCTGCTGGTCAACACAATCACTCAGGCGCAATTCTTTGAGATGATGCAAACCGGCGTCAAGCCAGATGGCAATGCCTTCCCAGAAACAATGCCCTGGCAAAATACTGCGAAGATGACGGATGATGATTTGGCCGCCCTCTATGCCTACCTGATAGCTGCGCCATAAGTTGCTGATGCGAGACCTATGCACCGGATTGGATGCATTATGATCCATCCAATCCGGCCAATCTGATGGGGAGGCCGTAGGGGCAACAGGGCAAGGCTCGTGGAACTGATGGTGGTTTTCCAGGTTTTTCTCACCCATTTGATAACGTGGAATTTTATTATTAGCCAATAGGCCAAAAAAATCTTGAATGGCACAATGTTCCGCAACGGGTCACGGTGCAAAAATTCAAGACCTTCAGGCTGGTGTGTGGCCAATCTCATCCTCAACAAATTCACTTAACGCAGTAATCAGTGGTGCAAGATTTTCTGGAAAAAAGTCTTTGTCGCGTGGTGTGTGAATTTTTGAAATGACGTAACCACCAGGGATGAGTGAGGGATCGGCGTAGGAAATGTCGAGGGCACCCAGTTTACGGAACGTGTAGTTGTCAGAAAGTGGCAGCCACCTCATATTAATTGTTCTGGCATTGGCAAAATGTTTTTTCACATAGGGCAAAACTTGTTCAGCCAGCGTGTTGTTCCAGTGATAAACAAGCAGCGGTTTTTTACCTCGTGAAATGCAATCCAAATTAATGATTTTGGCATTTTTATAGGGATAATCTTGCTTGTCCCAACGCATTTTTAGACCGGCAGACCCCAACAAACCCCATTCTTCATTGTCCAAAAAGATAAGCTGTACATGTTTTTTCAACGCTGGTTTGTCTTTCAGCCATTCGGCCAGCGCCATTAGTCCAATCACACCGCTGGTGTTGTCTTCCCGATTGTGCGGATTGGGAATGAATAAGGTGAACAGGGAGAGGATAAAAATGGTTTGAAATGCAATTTGGAAAACAGTGAAATTTTGTGCGTTTCCAAAAAGAGATACCGGTAAGAAAGGAGGTAGATAAAGTAAAAAAAGTAATATGATGGTGCCAAGAATTTGTCTGGTATGACCGAATAGTTTGAAAACGGCCGTAAACAAAATCGGCATAATCGTCGGTGTATCAAAATGTGCCAAAAAGATAAATTTCGGCTCTTCACATTTTGTGGCTAACAGGTTGTTTTGCAGCAAGTTGCGTACCTGAATACGTTCAGTTTCAAATTCACGTTCGTGTAGTTCGGTTTCAATGGCTTGTAAGAAGGCTTGTTTTTGCTTTTTGGTGATGCGTTTGGGGAAACGGCCGTACCAATCCTCATCCCATTTGCTAATCTGTTCAATCAGTGTCATGCTCATTTGCCCATTATACTCGTGGTCCCTTTCACATGCTCCTCCTTATATTCTTTCCTACCAACCAAGTCGTGGAATTAGTTTACAAAAAGTAACAAAGTGACGTTTTTACAAATGCGTTGTCCATATCTGCTAAGACGATGACGAATA
The DNA here is from genome assembly GCA_008501785.1 of Chloroflexota bacterium. Next base: position 1,143 of record QQUD01000957.1, on the reverse strand, counting down.
ACTGTAAACAAATCAGTAAAAAATGAATTTACATATAATGAATAAAAAAAGGAAACCTGCATCAAAACATATCTTTTGGGGCATAAGAGTCATGCTCCTGGCCGTGTTGCCAGTGGCTTCCAGCACGTTTGCTGCTGGTGGCGATTTTGCCAACACGGATTTTGCTGCTGCGGCGCCCTATACATACAACCACGCGACAGGTGGCGGCGCGTACAACGACCGCACCGTTGGTGACTTTGAAGATGTCACCGAACAGTTAGAAGGCGGAGAGTTCACCTGTGGTGACACCGTCACCTATCTGGCACAATTAATTGTGGAAACCAATCCAGTCGATGCGAATCAGACCATCGAACTGGATTTTCGCTTTTTAGCAAACAGCACCGGCCAATCCGGCGCAGCTTTGTCTGATATTACCTACGTCGGCATTAATTACGGACTCGTAGAAAATGGTGGTGGCGGTGGCGCAGGCACCTTTGGTCTCGATACCGGCATCATGGACGATGGTGGCAGCACAGCCACTCTTGTTGCCGAATCCGTAACCGGTCCTTTATTCCAATCCGGCAGCCTACTGTTGGGTACGGTACAAATTGACGATCTAGAAGCGGGCGAACAAGTCGTGCTGCGCATCGATGTGCTGCTGGCTTGTAATCCCGGCAGCAGCCCAACTGGTAACCTGCAAGCACAGTTGGACGCTGGCCGCGTCATTTCCCCAGTAGAAGAAACAATTAACACGGGCCAACAAACCATTCCATTCCTGAAAGTTGGCGAAATCTTTGGTGCTGGCGAACCTGTTTTGCAAATCGAGAAAACAGTAGCCCCTGCTGGCGGTACCTGTGGTGTTGATGACGTAGAAGAATTGGACGTGACAGCCCCGGCAACAGTTAAATATTGCTATGTTGTTACGAATCCTGGCACGGCCGATTTGTACATGTTTGCCAATGTCAAACGCCCCCATAAAACAAGCATCAACCCTGGAAAAAATAACAATGTTCCCAGAACCAGGGCTATGATGCGCGCTGTTTGGGAGAGGATTAACGGTACTGGTTGCCACAACTTGTTACACAACCAAAAATAGGCTGTGCTGACAATAAAGTAAAAACCAAAACTGGGCCTCTTTTTGGTTTCCTGGTTAATTTTTTGTCT
>QQUD01000069.1 GCA_008501785.1 Chloroflexota bacterium | reverse complement strand
TACTAAAATAAACTTGACAAAAATTGGTCCAATCTAATGAGAGCTATCTTTGAACAAAAAAAACGGGCAATGGCTCATTTTAGGCGCGGCCGTTTTATGGGGCACAACGGGCACAGCACAGGCGTTTGCCCCGGTTGGTGCCACATCGTTGGCAATTGGGGCAGTGCGGCTGGCGATTGGCGGCGGGGCACTGCTGTTGTTTGCGCTGCTACGCGGGTCGCTGCAACGAAGTCAACGATGGCCCATCGGGGCCACGTTGCTGGGGGGCGTCAGCATGGCAGCGTATCAACCCGCCTTTTTTGCAGGCGTAGCAAAAACTGGCGTAGCAGTGGGCACGATGGTGGCGATTGGCAGTGCTCCGATTATTGCAGGGCTGATTGGGTTAATGGTGTATCGGAAACGGCCGTCTCGCCATTGGCTACTAGCAACCGGACTAGCCGTACTGGGATGCAGTTTGCTGATCACTGCCGGGGGCCAGGTCACAGTCAATCCAACAGGGGTGTTGCTGGCGTTGGGTGCGGGTGCCGCTTACGCCGTTTACACGTATGCGAGTAAAGTGCTGGTGGCTCATTTGCCAGCGGATGCAGTAACGGCCGTTGTGTTCACCCTTGGCGCTTTATTTCTGTCACCACTCCTATTTGCGCTTGACCTTTCATGGCTTGCATTGGAACAGGGGTTGGTGGTGGCGCTGCATTTGGGTGTGATGGCAACAGCGGTAGCGTATGCACTGTATGTGCATGGATTGATGAAGGTGCGGGCGGAAACGGCCGTTACGCTCGCACTCGCAGAACCGCTAACCGCTACACTTTTAGGGGTTCTGTTACTTGGTGAACAATTAACCGTAGCGGGTTTTGTCGGCATCGGTTTGTTATTTGGCGGATTGTTGCTCCTGTCACAAAAAGAAGGATAATCCCCCGTTTTGCAACAAACAACTCGAGGAAATTATGGAAACATCATTGATTTATGAAATTATTGGCTACGTGGCCTCCGCTCTCGTCGCCATTTCGCTGACAATGCGATCAATTTTAAGATTGCGGGTGATCAACTTGATCGGCGGCGTCATCTTCACCATTTATGCCATACTCATTGGCGCTTACCCAATTGTCATCGTCAACTTTGTGATTGTGCTGATCAACGTCTATTACTTGGTCCGTATCTTTAACACAAAAGAATATTTCACACTGCTCGAAGTACAGCCCGATTCACAATATCTGGATTACTTTTTGCGTTTTCACGCCAAGGAAATTTGGCAATTCCAGCCAGACTTTGAACACAACACCAGCCGTTCACAACTTATCTTATTTGTGCTGCGCGACTTAGTGCCTGCGGGTATTGTGATTGGTGCTGTTGATGAAGACATGCTGCAACTCAAGCTCGATTTTGTGATTCCTGGATACCGTGATTTTAAGTTGGGGCGATTTGTGTATGGCAAAACGGCCGTTTTAAAATCCAAAGGCATCCACCACATCACCAGCAAACCGGGCAACAAAGCTTACAACAATTACCTGTTGCGCATGGGATTTACGCAGGCTGCTAACAGTGAGGAGTTTTGTTTAGAACTTTAGGAAAAACGTACCGATGGGAGCAACTAGCTATGGCTTGCTAAATGGTGTTCTTGTAATCTCAACATACTGAGTAGCGGAAATTATAGTAACGGACTTACGAAGAGAACGGTATGGAAGTAACAAAAACAATTCCTCATGTAACAGAAAATGGCACAAAAGATTCAAATTTGGCGCAAGTCCGCTTGTGGCTAGCCCAAAAAATTGAAGCCTCCCTCCCCAAAAATATAATATTGGATCGTAGTTCGCAAACCATCAAACTCATTCATGATCGGTACAAACTAGCTCGCCAACATGCGAGTGTAACAGTGGCCCCGGCTGATGAGAAGGAGTTTTTTGACGATCTTGTCGATGAGATTGTCGGATTTGGCCCCCTGGAAAAGGTGCTGAATGATGAAGCAGTTTCTGAAGTGATGGTCAATCGAGCAGACCTGATTTACATAGAGCGGAACGGGAAACTCACCGAATCTGGTGTGACGTTTGTCAACGACGACCATGTTGAACGTGTTATTAAAAAAATCATCGAACCTCTGGGGCGGATCGTGAGCCGAGATATGCCACTGGTTGATGCACGTTTACCAGATGGGTCGCGTGTCAATGCGGTCATTTCGCCTTGTGCAATTGACGGGCCCAATATTACCATCCGAAAATTTTCTAAAGACCCACTACGTATTCAGGACCTGATGAATTTTGGCAGCTTGACAGATAATATGGGCAAGTTTTTGGAGGCCTGTGTCGTTTCAAAATTGAATATTGTGGTAGCTGGTGGTACAGGCTCTGGGAAAACGACTTTGCTAAATGTGCTTTCCAGCTTTATTCCAGATGGAGACCGCATTGTCACGATTGAAGATGCAGCTGAATTGAGCTTGTTGCAGCGGCATGTCGTGCGGCTAGAAACGAAAAAACAAAACTTTGCTGGCGACACCGAAGTTTCAATTCGTGATTTAGTGATTAACTCACTGCGTATGCGCCCAGAACGGATTGTTGTAGGTGAATGCCGTGGTGGTGAAGCGCTAGATATGCTACAAGCGATGAATACGGGCCATGACGGCAGCTTGACCACAATTCATGCAAATACACCACGTGACACAATTTCACGTCTTGAGACGTTGGTGTTGATGGCGGGAATGGATTTGCCGCTAAATGTGGTCCGACAACAGATCGTATCGGCTGTTGATTTGATTGTGCAAGCAGCCCGCCTGCGGGATGGAAGTCGTAAAGTAACGAGTATTGCTGAGATTACCGGGATGGAAGGTGATATTGTGGTCATCCAGGAAATCTTTAAGTTTGTAGAAGAAGGGGAAAAAGACGGGAAGGTTATTGGAGGGTTTGAACCGGGTGGTATGCGCCCTGATTGTGAGCCTCGTTTAAAAAATCATGGGTTTAATCTGCCAGCATCGATGTATCTGCACCAAGCCTCTGGACGTGGTGGAGCCAAATCTAACCGCAGACGTCGGTAATCTATTACCGCAGACTTTGGTAATCAGATTACGGCAAAAAACGGTAACCCGTGTTGGGCAAAGCCTCGGTAGGATCCCCATGATAAACTGATTTATCTTACTGACGCTTTGTACTTTATCCAAGGAGTGGTATTCCGGGGGGAATGCCACTCCTTTTGTTATAATCGCTGGTTATGCGTGTAGGATTGGTTATTTACGGCCGTTTAGACACCCTCTCTGGCGGTTATCTGTACGATCGGCAGTTAGTTGGCCATTTAGAGCGAGCAGGGGTTGAGGTTGAGATCGTGTCGCTGCCCTGGTCTTGGTACGGCCGTCACCTCACCCACAATTTTTCTCGCTCAATTTTTCAGCAGATGCGTCAATTAAATGTCGATATTTTAATTCAAGACGAGCTAAATCATCCCTCTCTTTTCTGGCTCAATCGCCGCTTGCGCCACTACACGAATACACCCATTGTGAGTATTGTGCATCATTTGCGCTGTCAGGAGCAGTGGGCAACGTGGCAACGGCCGTTTTACCGTCACATCGAACGTCTTTATTTAACGTCAGTAGATGGTTTCATCTTCAACAGTCAAACAACCCACCAAACGGTTGTTGACCTGATTGGATATGCCGAGTTACACATAGTGGCATATCCGGCTGGTAATCGGTTTCATACCACAGCCACACAAAAAGAAATTGTGGCACGAGCACAGCAACCGGGTCCACTGCGATTGTTATTTGTAGGCAATCTAATTCCACGCAAAGGGCTGCACACGTTAATTGCAGCCTTGACACAACTTTCTGAAGAAGATTGGCAGCTAGATGTGGTGGGGAATACGGCCGTTTCTCCTTCCTACACGCAGCAAATCCAGCGCCAACTGACAAACGCCAACCTCGCCTCAAAAATCACAATGCACGGGGCGCTGCCCGATGCACAACTGCAAACGCTTTTTGCACAAAGCCATCTGCTAGCAGTGCCGTCTCAATACGAAGGATTTGGCATTGTGTATCTAGAAGGGATGGCCTTTGGTCTGCCAGCTATTGCCTCAACGAGTGGTGCCGCACACGAGTTGATAACGCAAGGTGAGAATGGATATTTGGTGAAGGTGGGAGAAACGGCCGTTCTCGCCCGACATATCCAACACCTCATCCACAATCGGGAACACCTTACCCGCATGAGTCTTGCCGCTTTAACCCGATATCAGACACACCCAACATGGGAAAAAAGTATGACGCACATTGTCAAATGGC